>NZ_JAJEPR010000001.1:0-280227 GCF_020686945.1 Fusicatenibacter faecihominis
AAGCGCATAACCGCGCAGACCTAAGTTACAGGCGTATCCGCCGATATTTAGTCTGACGCCTAAAGCGTCTGGAAGCACATGACTTTAGTCATGTGAGGGTCACAATCTCGAAGATATAAAAAGAATTTTGAGATTTGTGTAATTTTCATTTAGGGAAATAATAAGCAGATTGTCTTGAACAGTCTCACGCCGGAACAGTTTTGTAATATGGAGAGAAATTTATGACAAACCGTGAAATGATGGAAATTGCCATGAGGCAATCCGCAGAGGATATGGGATGCTGCGAGAATGACTTTAAGATAAATAAAAATGTGATTGTTACCTTAAAATTAGGAAAGAACGCCCGCAAATATCTGAAGGAGCCGATTACCTGTAATCTCGTTTCCTATGGAAATAATATCATGGTGGCTTCAATAAATGAAACCTTGGATATCGTATCCGAGTATGTAGAGAAATTTGAATTTTACCATTGTTTTGAAACACCAAATATGCACTGGCTGAACGAACGACTGATTGAGAGAGGCCATAAAATATGCTTTATGGCAGAATATTATCTGCCGGATATAAACAGGATACCGATTCTTTCCTGTGCTTATAAAACGCGTATACTGAAACAGGAAGATTTTGGGGAATTGTATCGGCCAGAATGGAGCAATGCGCTTTGTGAAGACCGCAAGCAGCTGGATATCCTCGGGATCGGCGCATACGATGGAAATACGCTGGTTGGATTGGCCGCCTGTTCCGCAGATTGCAAAGATATGTGGCAGATTGGTGTGGATGTACTGCCAGAATACAGACGGCAGGGGATTGCTTCTGCACTGACAAGCGCACTCGCAAAAGAAATCATAAGCAGGAATAAGGTGCCATTTTACTGTACAGCATGGTCCAATGTCAGGTCAGTCAGAAACGCCATTAAGAGTGGCTTTGTTCCTGCATGGGTAGAAATGACCGCAAAACCTGTAACGATTGTTGATGAAATGAATCGGTAAGCCAAAGGGGACGGAGAAAAAGCCAAAAACATCATCCCCAATGGAAAAAAAAGAGGGTAGGACTTTCGTCCCACCCTCCTGGAAGTGTCAATTATTCTCCGAAATATCTCTTAAGCAGACCTGCGAATGCTTTGCCGTGTCTAGCCTCATCTCTTGCCATTTCATGCACGGTGTCGTGGATTGCATCCAGGTTAGCTGCTTTTGCACGTTTAGCCAGATCTACTTTGCCAGCGGTAGCACCGTTCTCGGCCTCTACACGCATCTGAAGGTTCTTCTTGGTGCTGTCGGTTACGACTTCGCCCAGGAGCTCTGCGAATTTAGCAGCGTGCTCAGCCTCTTCGTAAGCGGCTTTCTCGTAGTACAGGCCAACTTCCGGATAACCCTCTCTGTGAGCAACTCTTGCCATTGCCAGATACATACCAACCTCAGAGCACTCGCCCTGGAAGTTTGCACGAAGATCCTCGAGGATATCTTCGGAAACGCCTTTAGCAACGCCAACTACATGCTCTGCAGCCCAGCTCATGGTCTCTTCCTGTTTGATGAATTTTTCAGCCGGTGCTTTACATACCGGACAGACAGCCGGAGCAGCTTCTCCTTCATAAACATATCCACATACACTACATACCCATTTAGCCATAATCGTTATCTCCTTTTCTTTTATATGATATTTTTTAAAATTCTTTTGTGTGTTTCTTTGTAATCAAATCAGTAATGATTACTGATATTAAAATAGCACAATTTTTGTAGTTCGTCAATAGTTTTTTGAAAAAAGTTGAAAAACTTTTTCAGTTAATTCTTATCAATACAGTCCCCGCAGATTCCGTAGAAATGCGTCACATAATTCTCGATCTTGCCTGTACAGCACTGCTGGGCCGTCTCCATGATGCCGTCGATACTCGGCATATCCAGGTCCATAACCCGATGGCATTTGGTACAGATAAAATGATGATGCCGGGTGGCGTTGCCGTCGAAACGGTCAGCTCCTCCGTCAGTGGTGATTTTCATGATCTCGCCCAGATCGGAGAGAAGTGCCAGGTTCCGGTAAACGGTTCCCAGGCTAATGTTCGGAAATTCCTGCCGGATATTCATATAGATGGTATCGGCGGTGGGATGGTCCGTCCGGGTGGCGAGGAAAGCCTTGATACATTCTCTCTGTTTGCTTCTTTTCAGATTTGCCATATATTTTTTCTCCTTCCGCAAATGCACCTGCCCAACGCAGAAACTTCTATATAATATAGAAGAAAAACTTTTGCGCTCTGGCGGGAGGTCATATACAATAATGATAACAGTTACTAATACAAATAGATTAGCGCAAGAAAAGCTTTTTGTCAACGCTTTTTTGTTTGCAGCATAGAAAAAACATCCCATGTATTATTCAGTGAAAATCTGCTATACTGACAGCAGAAAGGTAGACTTGTCCGGGACTTTTGCGCCCGGATTTTAAGGAGGATAAAAAATGGGAAAATTATACGATTGCATCATCATCGGTTCCGGCCCGGCAGGACTTACGGCGGCGATCTATGCGGCCCGGGCCTGCCTGTCTGTTCTGGTGCTGGAAAAGGAGTTTGTAAGCGGTGGCCAGGTGGTAAATACCTACGAGGTGGACAACTATCCGGGTTATCGGGGGATCAGCGGCTTTGACTTAGGGATGAAGTTTCGGGAGCATGCGGAAAAACTGGACGTGGAGTTTGTAATGGAAACCGTGGAACGGGTGGATCTGGAAAAGGAAGAGAAAATAATCTATACCGACCAGAGTGAATATCACGGCCGGACCGTAATTCTGGCTATGGGCGCTTCCCACAGAAAGCTGGAGGTCCGGGGAGAAGAGGATTTTTCTGGCATGGGCGTTTCCTACTGCGCGACCTGCGACGGGGCCTTTTTCAAGGGAAAAACTGTTGCCGTGGTGGGTGGTGGAGACGTGGCCATTGAGGATGCGATCTTTCTCTCCAGAGGCTGTGAGAAGGTTTATCTGATCCACAGAAGAAATCAGCTCCGGGGAGCGGAGAGTTTGCAGAGAGAACTTTTCGCGAGACCCAATATCGAAGTGATCTGGGACTCCGAGGTGACGCGGATCTTAGGCGAGGACCAGGTGGAAAGCGTCCATCTGAAAAATACAGAGAACGGTGAAAAGAAAAATCTACCGGTGGAAGGCCTCTTTGTGGCGGTGGGCGTCGTTCCCTGCACAACTCTGATCAAAGGACAGGTGGCGCTGGATGATTTCGAATATGTTAAGGCGAGGGAGGATTGTGTAACAAATATTCCTGGCGTTTTCGCGGCGGGAGACCTTCGCACAAAGCCTATGAAACAGATCGTCACCGCCGTGGCAGACGGGGCAAATGCCGTAAATTCCGCCCGGAATTATCTTACGAAAAAAGAGTAAGAAATGAAAAATATGTGAATCTCTGTTGACAAATTAAGCTGAATTTGTTATGATAGCCCTATGTAAAATTAACAATTATGTAACAAATCGGTTAAAACACGGAAATCCTTTTGGAAAATTTCGTTGAAAACCGATACGGAGGGTGATATCTATAATGAAAAGAAGCGTGTTAATGAAACTTACGGCCTGCTGTATGACCGGTGCAATGGTTCTTGGAAGCACTGGGGTGGTGACTATGGCTTCCGGACTGGATTCCGCACTGGCAGGTATGGGCGCAGAGATCGCAGACAGTCAGCAGCAGAAGGAAGTTGTGAAGGTGGCTCCGAGCGGTTATGATACCGTGGCCATCGCACAGGTAGATGAGTATGTAAATATCCGTGACGCAGCCAGCACAGAGGGCAACGTTGTCGGAAAACTTTATAATAACTGCAAGGCAGAGATCCTTGGCAAGACCGATGACGGCTGGTACCTCATTCAGTCCGGAGAGGTGACCGGATATGTGAGCTCCGATTATTTTGTGACTGGATCTCAGGCTGAGGCCCTGGCTCAGGAAGTCGGCACGGACATGGCTACGGTAAAAGGCGGGACCGAGACTCTGATGGTTCGTTCCTCCGCAGACAGCAATTCCGAGGCGATTTCCATGGTAGGCGATTCCGAGAAGCTGAGAGTCCTCGAGGACGACGGCGACTGGGTAAAGGTTGCAGTGGATGATGATGTGGAAGGTTATGTTTCCAAAGAGTATGTAGACTGCGATACCGAGTTCGTGGAAGCAGAGTCCGTAGAGCAGGCAGAGGCGAGAAAAGCAGCAGTCCAGGCAGCTCTTGACAAAGCAACCCAGATGCAGGAAGCAGCTTACGCAGCTATGAACGCCGCTGACGGAAACGAGGCAGCTTACGCAGCAGATCAGGCCAACGCAGCACTGGCAGAAGCCAAGATGCTGGCCAGCGAGCAGGAATATGATTACGAGATTCAGGATCTGACAGATCAGATCGCATATGTAGCACAGGATACCTCCGTTGCATCTGTATGGGCACAGGAAGCTCAGGCAGAGGAGGAGCGTATCGCAGCTGAGAAGGCAGCCCAGGAGGCAGCCGAGGCTCAGGCGGCAGCAGAAGCTCAGGCAGCGGCTGATGCGGCAGCTCAGACAGCAGCAGCTTCCCAGGCAAGTGCAGACAGCCAGGAGCAGGAAGCACAGCAGAAAGAGCAGGCAGCAGCCGATGCATGGCAGGCAGCTGTAGACGCACAGAATCAGGCAGACCAGAACTGGTCTGAGGAAGCCCAGGCAGAAGCCGATGCGGCAGCCCAGGCAGCCATCGAAGCAGCGGCAGCAGCAGAAGCAGCCCGCCAGCAGGCAGAGGCTGAAGCAGCGGCAGCGGAGGCAGCCCGTCAGCAGGCAGAGGCCGAGGCAGCAGCCAAGGCAGAGCAGGAAGCACAGCAGAAAGCACAGCAGAATCAGCAGGATGGCAACTACGACGATGGTTCCTCCTACGATAACAGCTCCAGCAGCTCCTCAGACAGCAGTTCTTCCGATAGCAGCTCAAGCTCCAGCTCTTCCAGCATTCGTCAGAGTGTTGTAAGCTACGCACTTCAGTTTGTAGGTAATCCGTATGTATACGGCGGCACCAGCCTGACCAACGGAGCAGACTGTTCCGGTTTTGTACTTTCCGTAATGGCAAACTTCGGCATCAGCCTTCCGCGTACCGCAGCATCACAGTCTACCGTAGGTACTCCGGTAAGCCTGGATTCCATCCAGCCCGGCGACCTTCTGTTCTATCAGGGCAGCGGCGGAATCGGTCATGTAACCATGTACATCGGTAACGGACAGGTCGTACATGCCAGCAATCCGAGCACAGGAATTACGGTATCCAGCATCGGCTACCGTACACCTTGCTGTGCAAGAAGTTTCTTCTAATATAGTATAAGCACCCCCTAGGAGTCCATTTCCCTATCACCCGGAAATGGGCTCCTTTTATACATAATGATGATACCAGGATCAAAACTTCCCGAAAATCTCCCCTGTGGGCTTACAGGAAAAGGTCATGCTTTTTCCAGTTGCCGGATGTCGAAAGGTGAGCTCGAAGGCACAGAGGGCCAGAGAGGACCCTTTGGAAGCGGGATTGTATTTCCGGTCGCCGTAGAGGGGGAGGCCGACGTCTGCCATCTGGACGCGGATCTGGTGATGGCGGCCGGTGAAAAGATGAATCCGGACGAGGGAGAGCGGAAGGGCGGCGAGAGCCGGATCTTCCAGTGTTTTCAGGCATTCGTAGGAGAGCCGGGACTCCTTCGCGCCTTTGGTTCCTTTGGGAACCTTTTTGGAAGTGTTGGTGCGGCCATCCTTTAAGAGATAATCTGTGAGCGATTCCTCTTCTTTCGCGGTTCCTTCCACGACGGCGAGGTAGGTCTTTTTCATCTCGTTCTGAGCGATTTCTTTGCTCAGGGAAGCGGCGGCCTTCTGATTTTTGGCGAATACCATGATGCCTTGTACGGGCTGATCAAGCCGGTGAATCATACCGAGATAGGGAATGCCGCCGGGCTTTCCACCCGTTTCCGCCAGATGATTTTTAAGTAAACTTACCATGTCTTTACTGCCGATGCGGCTGGTCTCCACCGGAATCCCGGCGGGCTTTTCCACCACAAGAATGTCTTTATCTTCATATAAAATATTCATATCCAATCCTCCTGAAAATCAATTGTCTCCATCGTATCATGCCAGCCCTAAAATGTAAATCTGCGGTCTGTCCGGCCATTGTATTTTGAAGGATTATAAGGTAAAATGTAATTATTCAGAACATTCAGAATAAATTTGCTATGGCACTGTTTTGGGGATTTACGAAGACAAGGGAGGGTTATTTTTGTATAAAGTATTGCTGGTGGATGACGAGGCGCTGATCCGTGAGGCGATCAGCGAGAACACCCGCTGGAAGGAACTGGGGTACGAGCTTATGGGGACCTGCAAGAACGGCAGGGAAGCAATCGAACGGCTGGATCAGGAAGAAGCAGATCTGGTCCTGACAGATATCTGCATGCCCTATGTGGACGGCATGGAACTGACCCGCTATCTCTATGAGAAGCACAAAGGGGTCAAGGTTATCATTATCAGCGGTTATGATGACTTTGAGTATGCCAAGACAGCGGTAAAATATCAGGTGATGGACTATATTTTAAAACCCATCACGGCGAAAGAGCTGGCCCAGACTCTGACGCGGGTAAAAGAAAAACTGGACGAGGAGCGTTTTCAGAGGTCGGATATGAAGAGAATCCGCGGCGCGTATATGAGCAATCTGCCGATTCTCCGCGGCCGTTTCCTGAACAGCCTTCTCATGGGAAACGTGGGAGCGCAGGAAATCCAGGAAAAATTAAAGGATTATAAGATCCGGCTGAATGGATAATATTTCATGACGGCCCTTGTGACCGGGGACGATTTGACGCCGTTTCTGAGACAGTCGGACGAGTATAAGAGCGATCTGGCCTGCTTTGCAATCTACAATATTTCCGCGGAGATCATGGATTTTTACCAGGCGGGCGTGAGCTTTCAGGATGTGGACGAGCGGACCGTGCTGATTTTTTCGGGAAACGAGGGGATCGAGGAGCTGGCGTTAAAAGTGACGGAGGAGATTCACGACAGCATTTTCCATTTTCTGAAGGTTCAGAGCACTATCGGACTCGGCGGCAGGGTCGGACGGCTTCAGGAGCTGCCGCGATCCTTCCAGGAGGCGAAACGGACGCTGGAATACAAGTTTGTTCTGGGCGGAAATCAGGTGATCTATGCCAGGGAGCTTCCGGAAAATCAGGATCTGGTCAGCGGTGAGCTGCCGAAATATGTGAGCCGGATCTGCCTGGCGATCCGAAGCGGAAAGGAAGAGGACGTACGGGAGGAAATCGGCGCTTTCACCAGTGCCCTCCGGCAATCCTGTCTGAACCGGAACAGGAGCATTTTTCATGTGCAGAATCTGATCCTCTCGGTCATGAACGAGCTGGATCTTGCGGCTCTGAACGATGAAAAGATTTTAAAAGAGGAGCGGGAACTTCTCAATACGGTCTACGCCCGGAATCATCTTTCCGAGGTGGAGGAGGTGCTGGTGGCTTTCAGCACCCGGCTGGCGGAGCATTTCCGGGACGAGAAGGACAGCTACTGTAAGCGGCAGGCCCTTCGGGCGCTGGATTACATTGAGGAACATTATAAGGATTCCGACGTGACCTTAAATTCCGTCTGCTCCTATCTGGCCATGAGCACGAGCTATTTCAGCTCAATTTTCAAGAATTACACCGGGGAGACTTTTATCGAGGCACTGACGAGGAAGCGCGTGGAAAAGGCGAAATTCCTCCTGGAAAACACCTCCCGGAAAAACTACGAGATCGCCTGTGACGTGGGCTACAGCGATCCCCATTATTTTTCCAATATCTTTAAAAAAGCTACGGGTATGACGCCGACAGAGTATGCCAGAAAGGTGCGGAAGTAATGGGCGGGGAAAAAAAGTCTCCCTTACGGATGCTTTCCAGATTCCGGACCATACGGGGGGCTATGATCTTTTCTTATATGGCGATCACCTTGCTGGCACTTCTGATCTTCCTGCTGTTCTCTCTGAATTACACGGAGAGGACGATTCTGGAAAATTCAGAATCCTATACGATCCAGCTGGTGGAGCAGGTGAACGGGGATATCGATTCCTACATCAGTTATATGGAAAACATCATGGAGATTGTTACGAACAATCCGGAACTCTCCGATTATCTTTTTGACCGGATGGAGCATATCATGATGCGGGAACGGATCCAGGAGCAGTTTGTCACGCTGCTGGATGCCCGGTCTGATATCTGCAACATTGCTGTTTTTGCAAAGAACGGGCGGACGCTCATCAACAGAGGAACGGACACACGCAATCCGTATGTGGATCTCGCCAGCATGCCCTGGTATCAGGATACGATGGAGGCGGAAGGAAAGGCGGTGATCTCCGCTTCACATGTCCAGAATGCCATTGAGGGAAAATATCAGTGGGTGATCACGCTGAGCAAAGGACTGATCAATCCGGAAACGCATGAGGTAGAGGGGATCTTTTTTGTAGACATGAACTACAGTTCCATACAGGAGCTTTGTACTAATGTGAACCTGGGGAGCAAAAGCTACCTGTTTATCGTGGGGAAAAAAGGAAAGATCATTTATCATCCCAAGCAGCAGCTGCTTTACAGCGGCATGAAAACGGAGCTCATCGATGAGGTGCTGGAAAACGGGACAGGGAATTTTCTGACCTCTCAAAACGGGCGGCGTCAGCTGTATTCCGTATTTAAATCGGATAAGACAGGCTGGTCTGTAGTCGGCGTTTCCGATGTCTCGGAGTTTATGAAGAATCGTTCCGAAATCCAGTTTTTTTATCTGCTGATCGCACTTTGTCTGGGAGTCCTTTCTCTGCTTCTGGCGTTGTGGCTTTCTGGTGAGATCACAAAACCGGTAAAGGAACTGGAACAGTCTATGAAAAATGTGCAGAAGGGAGAGTTTGACAAGGCTCTGATAAGTCCTGAGGGCTGCAATGAGATCACCAGTCTGACCCATTCCTTCAATATCATGACAGAGAAGATCCAGAATCTGATGGCGGAAAATGTCCGTGAACAGAAACAGAAGAGAAAAAGTGAGCTTCAGGCGCTTCAGGCACAGATCAATCCGCATTTCCTTTATAATACGCTGGATTCCATCATCTGGATGGCAGAGAGTGGAAAAAATGAAGAAGTGGTGCAGATGACTTCGGCGCTGGCAAAGCTTCTCCGCCAGAGCATCAGCAATGAGGATGAGATCGTCACGGTAGAGCGGGAGATCGAGTATACCCGTAATTATTTGGCGATTCAGAAGCTTCGCTACCGGGATCAGCTGGAATATATCATTGATATAGACGAAGAGGTCCTTCACCGGAAGATCGTCAAGCTGGTGATCCAGCCACTGGTGGAAAATGCCATTTATCATGGCATCAAATATCTGGACGGAAAGGGGATGCTCCTTATCCTGGGAGAGATCCAGGACGGAAAGGTGGTCATCACCATACGGGACAACGGCGTTGGCATGGACGAAGAAACACTGAAGCATATCCTGGAAAAGAAACCGGAACCGAAGGAAAAGCAGAGGAAAAAAACAAGCCATGTGGGAGTCTATAATGTACAGAACCGTCTGCAGCTTTATTATGGAAAGGAATACGGGCTGGTTTATGAGAGTATGCCGGGCATGGGAACCGGCGTTTCTGTGATCATTCCCGCAGAGGGAGGGGAAGAGTCATGAAAAATAACGGAAAATATATAGTTGGGCTCATTATCCTGATCCTTGTCCTTGTTTTTGGAGCGGGGATCATAATCGTAAACCGTTCCAGCACAGCCAGACGTATCCAGGTAGTCTATATTCCCAAAGCACGGGATGATGCCAATGATTTCTGGACCTCGCTTTTGAAAGGGGCGCAGATGGCAGCTAACGAGTATGACGTGGATCTGACGATTCTCGCTCCGGATTCCGAGCAGGATTTTGAAGCCCAGGTGCGTTACATTGATGAAGCTATCGCCATGAATCCGAATGCGATCATCCTTTCGCCTTCCAGTAAAAGTGAGATCACGGAGGCGGCGAACCGGATCGTTGTCGCGGGGATCCGGCTGGTACTCATTGATTCTGAACTGGATCAGAATCTTCAGTCGATCGTGATAGAGACGGACAATGTGGCTGCCGGACGGAAAATGGGGGAATTTATCCTGACACATCTTCCGGAAAATCCGGTGATCGGAGTGGTATCCCATGTGAAAAGTTCTTCTACCGCGCAGGAGCGTTACCAGGGTCTCTGTGAAGGACTGGGGGATGAGAAAGAACATATCGTGGGAACCGTTTACTGCGATTCCAATTATGAAAAAGCATACAACCGGACAAAAGCCCTTCTGGAAGAGCATCCGGACATCAATATCCTGGTGGGTCTCAATGAATACAGTGCCATAGGAGCCGGGAAAGCGGTCCGGGATCTGGGACTTTCCGATTCGATCCTCATGGTTGGCTTTGACAGTTCCATTGAAGAAGTCCAGATGCTGGAAGAAGGGGTGTTCAATGCCATTATAGTCCAGAAGCCCTTTAACATGGGGTATCTTGGTGTGGAAAATACAGTGCTTCTCCTTCGGGGCGAGATCCTTCCGGAAATGGTGGATTCCGGTTCCGAGCTCATCACAAAAGAGAATATGTATACGGATGAGAATCAGAAATTCCTCTTTCCGTTCTTGGATTAAGAGACAAAAGGCTCTGCGAAAGCAGGGCTTTTTTGTGTAGTTTATTATGCCAAGTGTAAAAAATTCCATGAAAAAGTAAAATATTCCCCTTTCATCAGAAGATATCCCATTCTTTTTCTTCAAAAATAACCATATAATATTGTCATAGTAATGAAGAAATGATCAACCTGCCTAAAAATGTATTGGGGGCTTTTCGGGGGCGAAAAGAAATGTACGGAAAAGGGCAGGATGATCCTTTCACCAAAGGAAACGGAGGGTATCGTCATGTATACGGCAACACTTGGAGAATGGAGGAAGAGAAATGGAAAATTTTAAAAACAGTCCGATTGTGAAAAAACTCGGTTTCAACCGGATCATCCTTTGTGGTGTACTGGTGCTGATGTACATACTGTTCAGTATCGTCGAGCCCAGCTTTGTGAGCTACTCGCGTATCATCAGTGCATTAAACTATGCGTACTTCCTGGGCTTTCTGGCTCTGGGCGTTACTTTCGTCATTGCGACAGGTGAGATTGATTTCTCCATCGGACCCGTGATGTTCTGTGCGGCTCTGATCGGTGGAAAACTCTTTGTGGACGGTGTTCCCATGGGAGCATGTCTTATCATCACCATTCTGGTGGGCCTTGTATTCGGACTTTTCAGCGGCTTTCTGGTGGCTTATATGGGACTGCCGTCCTTCATTTCCTCCATGGCCGTCATGATGCTTTCCAAAGGTATCGGTTCCGTCTTCACGAAGACACAGGCCATGAGCTGGCCCCAGTCCAGTGGCGAAGGCGGCTGGTACAAAAACCTGATCAAAATGAATGTGGGCGGAACGGATATCCCTACAGGTCTTATCATTCTCCTGATCGTGGCTGTTATCTGCGGTATCATCCTCAATAACACCAAAGCAGGACGTTATATCCTTTGTCTTGGAAGCAACCAGGAAGCAGTAAGGCTTTCCGGTGTTGACGTAAAGAAATGGAAACTGCTGGCTTTCGTGATCTGCGGTACGCTGGCAGGCTTCGCAGCCATCGCCTATGTGGGATCTTACACCATTGTTTCCCCGGGTCTTGGAGATACCTTCAACAATGACGCCATTGCAAGCTGTGTTATGGGCGGAACGTCCATGTCCGGAGGCGTCGCCTCCATCGGCGGAAGTATCATCGGCGTTATGATTATTTCTCTTCTTCAGGAAGGAATCCTGGCTATGGGCTTCCAGAAGGATTATCAGTATGTAATTACCGGTATCATCGTTCTGGTGGCAGTATTTGCCGATGTACGAAGCAGAAGAAAGAAAAACTGATTGATCCATAGAAAGAAAGGTAGAAGGTGAAGACATGGGCGAAGTTATTTTGACTATGAAAGGGATCGACAAATCGTTCCCGGGTGTACATGCCCTTGATCATGTAGATCTTGAAATCAGAAAAGGTGAAGTGCTCGCCCTCATGGGAGAAAACGGAGCCGGAAAATCCACTCTTATGAAGGTGCTGACCGGTATTTATAAAAAAGACTCCGGAACCATCACCTACGAGGGAAAAGAAGTAGAATTTGCAAATCCCCGTGACGCACAGGCAGCAGGCGTTGTCATTGTGCATCAGGAATTAAATATGATGAACCATCTGACCGTGGCCCAGAACATTTTCATCGGCCGTGAGATCATGAATGGAAAACTCATCAACGATGCGAAGATGAATCAGGAAGCAGCGAAGCTTTTTGATCGTCTGAACATCAAGATTGATCCCACAGAAAAAATGGGAAATCTGACCGTAGGCCGTCAGCAGATGTGCGAGATCGCAAAAGCCATCTCCCATGACGCAAAGGTTATTATTTTCGACGAGCCGTCAGCAGCGCTGACTGAGGCCGAGATCGAAGAGCTGTTTAAAATCATCCGTGACCTTCGTGATAAGGGCATGGGAATCGTTTATATCTCTCATCGTATGGATGAGATCAAGGTCATCACGGACCGCGTGACCGTCATGCGTGACGGCTGCTATGTAGGCACCCTCATCACCAAGGAATGTACCAAGGACGACATCATCAACATGATGGTTGGCCGTGTCATTTACGAGGATCCGAAGACCGAGAGCAACGTTCCGAAGAACGCTCCGGTAGTACTCAAGGTGGAAAACCTCAACGCAGGAAAAATGGTACAGAATGTAAGCTTCGAGCTTCACAAAGGCGAGATCCTCGGTTTCTCCGGCCTGATGGGCGCAGGACGTACCGAGACGGCCAGAGCTCTTTTCGGAGCAGACCCCAAGGAGAGCGGAAAGATCTACATAAACGGAAAAGAAGTGGATATCAAGAATCCCATGGATGCGGTAAAACATGGTATCGGTTATCTTTCTGAGGACCGGAAACGTTACGGTATCGTCGTAGGAAAGAGCGTGGCGGAGAACTCCACGATGGCTACCATGGACCAGTTCATGAGCGGCGCTTTCATCAATAAGAAGAAAGAGAGAGGCATCGCCCAGAAATATGTGGATTCCCTGAAGACAAAGACTCCCAGCGTGGATCAGCTGGTGGTAAACCTTTCCGGAGGAAACCAGCAGAAAGTTGTTATCGCCAAATGGCTGGTGAGAAACTGTGATATCCTGATCTTCGATGAGCCTACCCGAGGCATCGACGTAGGAGCAAAGAGTGAAATTTACCATCTGATGAACGAGCTGGTAGCAGCTGGAAAATCGATCATCATGATTTCCTCTGAGATGACAGAGATTTTGAGAATGAGCGACCGTATCATAGTTATGTGCGAAGGCCGGGTAACTGGTGAGATCGGAATTGAGGAAGCAACTCAGGAACGTATCATGCACGCGGCAACGCTTCGGAAGTAGGAGGAGATAGAGATGGCAGATAAGAAAAAAGGAAATGCTTTTACAAACAATCCCCTTGTAAAAGCTGTGGGTACACAGAAAATCGTAGTATTGCTCGTAATCATTGTTCTGTTTGCATTTTTCAGCATCATGAGCCCGGGCTTTCGTAAATATCCTACACTGGTAAGTATTTTTGATTATTCCTATTATATCAGCTTCATGGCCATCGGCGTTACCTTCTGTCTGATCACAGGCGGTGTGGATCTGTCCATTGGTACCGGAATGATCTGCTACGCACTGTTCGGCGGTTATCTGATCACCCGTCAGGGCATGCCGGTAATCGTAGGTATTCTCGGAACACTTCTTCTGGGTCTTCTGATGGGCTGTATCAACGGTGTGCTGGTTGCAGTACTGGAACTTCCGCCTTTCATCGCTACTCTGGGAACGATGATGGTGGCCAGAGGTTTTGGTTCTATCATCACCGGTGGTATGAGTGTGACCTGGCCGGCAGCTTCCAGTGAGCAGGGCTGGTTCCGTATGTTATTTAAGATCAACAAACCCGGACTTCTTCTTCCGGTAGGCTTTTTGTGGGTGATTCTTTTCGTCATCCTCATGTCCCTCTTCCTCAACAGAACGAGACCAGGACGTTACATCATTGCAATCGGAAGTAATAAAGAAGCTACAAGACTTTCTGGCGTAAATGTGGTAAAATATCAGGCGTTAGCATATATCCTTTCCGGTGTGTTCGCAGGAATCGCAGGAGTTGCTTACGCGGCTGTATTCTCTTCATCTATCGCCCCCGGAAGCGGCGCAGGCCTTGAGCTTGACGCTATCGCCGGTGCCATCATCGGCGGAACTTCCATGACAGGAGGCTGCGGTTCCATTTTCGGTACCCTGCTCGGCGTATTCGTTATGTCCATGCTGAAATCCGGCCTTCCGTATATCGGTCTGCAGGCAAACTGGCAGCAGATCATCACCGGTCTGATTCTGATTCTCGCCGTATTCATCGACGTGATCAAGAATAGAAAATTAGCCTAACACAGCAGCACACACACTTTTTATTTTTTCGACAGCGGAATGAGAGGTTCCGCTGCCCTTCAAAAGGAGGATTTCGAAGGATGAAACGCAAAGTAATCAGCGCACTCTTATGTGCATCCATGGTAGCAACAATGGTTGGCGGCTGCGGAAGCGGCTCAAATAAGACAACCGAGAAAGCCACTGAGAAAGCAACAGAAGCTGCCACCGAGAAAGCAACCGAGAAGGCAACTGAAAAAGCAACGGAAAAAGCTACTGAGACTGAGAAAGCCACTGAGAAGGCTACAGAAAAAGCTACCGAGGCAGCTACCACAGAAGCTGCAACGACGGAAGAAGAAACTACCGAGAAAGCCACCGAGAAAGAAACGGAAAAGGCTACTGAAAAAGAAACCAAGAAAAAAGTAGAGACTGAGACCGAGTCTGCTTCCAAGGAGACCGAGAAGGCTACTGAGAAGGAGACCGAGAAGGCTACTGAGAAAGAGACCGAGAAGGAAACCGAAAAGGCTACTGAGAAAGAGACCGAGAAGGAAACTGAGAAGGCTACTGAGAAAGAGACCGAGAAGGAAACTGAGAAAGTAACCGAGAAAGAGACCGAGAAGGAAACTGAGAAGGCTACCGAGAAAGAGACCGAGAAGGCTACTGAGAAAGAGACCAAGAAGGAAACTGAGAAAGTAACCGAGAAGGAGACCGAGAAGGAAACTGAGAAAGCTACCGAGAAAGAGACCGAGTCTGAATCTGAGACTGAAAAGGTAACCGAGAAAGAGACCAAGAAGGAAACCGAGAAGGCTACCGAGAAAGAAACTGAGACAGAATCTGAGTCCGAAACCGAGAAAGAAACCAAGAAAGCAACTGACGCAAAAGAGACTGAGGCCGAGTCCGAGAGCGAATCTGAGACCGAAACCGTAAAAGGCACCATCGACCTCAGCAAGGTAGAAGCAAAAGAAGCTTATCACTTTGAGATCGTATCCAAAGGCTTCCAGCATCAGTACTGGCAGGCAGTATTAAAGGGAGCACAGGAGGAGGCTGAGCGTCTCGGCGTTACCATGAACTTCGTAGGACCGAACTCCGAGTCCGATATCGCAGACCAGGTACAGATGCTGAACAGCGCAATCAACGCAAAACCGGCAGCAATCGGTCTGGCAGCTCTGAGTACCGATGCTTGTAACGACGCTCTGCAGCAGGCAAAAGATGCAGGAATCCCCATCGTAGGCTTTGACTCCGGCGTACCGGGAGCTCCGGAAGGTTCTGTAGTAGCAAACGCAGCAACTGACAACTACGCAGCTGGTGAGCTGGCAGCAGAGAAAACCTATGAGGTTCTGAAAGACAGAATCGCAGCAGCAGAAGGTTCCGTTCGTATCGGCGTTATGGGCCAGGATGCAACCAGTGAGTCCATCATCAACCGTGGCCTTGGCTTCATCGACAAGATCGCTGAGCTGGCAGAGGCTGACGGCTATACCGTAACTGTAGAAGGAAACGACAAATACGTTCAGGATTGTAAAGTAGAGCCTACCAAGGAGGCTAAGGTGATCCTCGATGTAGCAGTACCGTCACAGGTAACCGCAGAGCTGTCCGCAACAGACTGCCAGACCCTGCTGAACAAAGACGACACGATCTGCATCTATGGTTCCAACCAGCACTCCGGTGAGGCAATGGTAACCGGTAACGAGAACCTGCAGAAACTGGGCAGCGGCGAAGATCAGGTATTAGGCGTGACCTTCGACTCCGGTACTGTTATCAAAGAGGCTGTCAAGAATGGTACTCTCTACGGCGCAGTAACCCAGGCTCCTGTAGCAATGGGCGCAGCAGTTATCGACCTTCTGACCATGGCAGCAAACGGTGAGGAAGTAGCAGACGTGGATACCGGATGCCAGTGGTATACCGCTGACAACATGGACGATCCTGAGATTGCACAAAACCTTTACGACTAATAATTGGAAGCAGGCCTGTTAAGGCTTTCACTTCATAAAAAGTGTGTTTGGTGTGTATGGACGGGCTGTCGGGGGCGGCAGCCCGGTCCGAAAAAATGACAACTGGGAGGAAGCAAGAAATGTTAAAAGGAATTCCAAAGATTTTATCTCCGGAGCTCTTAAAAGTGCTCTGTGAAATGGGACACAGCGACCGTCTGGTTATTTCCGACGGAAATTTCCCGGCAGAGTCCATGGGAAAAGACGCGATCGTGATCCGTTGTGACGGCCACGGCGTGCCGGAACTTCTGGACGCCATCCTTGAGGTGTTCCCGCTGGATACTTATGTAGAGCATCCGGTAAATCTGATGGAAGTAATGCCCGGTGACGATGTTGAGACACCGATTTGGGATACTTATAAAGAAATCGTTGAAAAACATGATAAGAGAGGCGGAGACGCCATCGGTCACATCGAGAGATTTGCTTTCTACGATGAGGCGAAAAAAGTATATGCGATCATCGCTACCGGCGAGAGCGCACTCTATGCAAACATTATGCTCCAGAAGGGCGTAGTGGTTGACTAAAAAAGAATAGCCGTTCAGGAGAGGCGAAAGCCTGGGGGCCTGAACTGTTAGATAAGATGCCTATGGGCATCAGGGGAAAAAACTATGTAATGTAAAAAAGGAGGATTTTACAATGAAAAACAAAATGATCAGCGCTTTACTGGCAACCGCTATGGTGGCATCCATGATCACCGTTCCCGTACTTGCAAGCGAGGGAGAGACTGAGGCAGCAGCTTCTGTAGATCTGAGCAATGTAGAGGCAAAAGAGGCTTATCACTTCGAGATCGTATCCAAAGGCTTCCAGCATCAGTACTGGCAGGCAGTATTAAAAGGAGCACAGGAAGAGGCTGACCGTCTCGGTGTTACCATGAACTTTGTAGGACCGAACTCTGAGTCTGATATCGCAGACCAGGTACAGATGCTGAACAGTGCAATCAATGCAAAACCGGCAGCAATCGGTCTTGCAGCACTGAGTACGGATGCTTGTAATGACGCTCTGCAGCAGGCAAAAGATGCAGGAATCCCCATCGTAGGATTTGACTCCGGTGTACCGGGAGCTCCGGAAGGTTCTGTAGTAGCAAACGCAGCAACCGACAACTATGCAGCCGGTGAGCTGGCAGCAGAGAAGACCTATGAGGTTCTGAAAGACAGAATCGCAGCAGCGGAAGGTTCTGTTCGTATCGGTGTTATGGGTCAGGATGCAACCAGTGAGTCTATCGTTAACAGAGGTCTTGGCTTCATCGATAAGATCGCAGAGCTGGCAGCAGCTGATGGACACACCGTAACCGTAGAAGGAAATGACAAATACGTTCAGGACTCTAAAGTAGAGGCTACTGACGATGCAAAAGTAATCATTGATGTAGCAGTACCGTCACAGGTAACCGCAGAGCTGTCCGCAACAGACTGCCAGACCCTGCTGAACAAAGATGATACCATCTGCATCTACGGTTCTAACCAGCACTCCGGTGAGGCAATGGTAACCGGTAACGAGAACCTGCAGAAACTGGGCAGCGGCGAAGATCAGGTATTAGGCGTGACCTTCGACTCCGGTACTGTTATCAAAGAGGCTGTCAAGAACGGTACTCTCTACGGCGCAGTAACCCAGGCTCCTGTAGCAATGGGCGCAGCAGTTATCGACCTTCTGACCATGGCAGCAAACGGTGAGGAAGTAGCAGATGTGGATACCGGATGCCAGTGGTACACCGCTGACAATATGGACGATGCAGAGATCGCACAGAACCTCTACGACTAATTTAAAATGAGTTTTACGGGGCCCGCTTCGGCGGGCCCTTTTTTCGTGCCGAGAAAAATGTGGGTCAGATCCGCAAAACCTGCATATCCTGTAGGGATGAGGTTTTCAGGAGAACCCTATGGAATATTATGATCCCATGAAAATGAAATGCCCCTGGTGCCGTCGTCCTTCCCGTCCTGGTTTCGGTGGACCGCCGCGCCCTGGGTTTGGTCCCCCGCCGCCGTCCCCGCCACGTCCGGGTTACGGCCCCGGTCCGGGAGGTTCGTCTGGTCCGCCGCCGCGTCCAGGTTTCGGCCCGCCGCCACCTCCCCCGCCGCCCGGCCCGGGCCCAGGTGGTCCAAACAGGCCCCGCCCCTGCACGCGCTGCATCCGTCCCTTTGAGGCGGAGGAAGTCTGGCAGGCTCCGTCACCCGAGCAGTCGCCTGCACCTCAGTCCCAGGACTCCCTCTTCCAGGAAGATGAGCCTTCCACGCCACTTACCCGCTACTACGAGGACGACTATGAGACCGAGCGGGATCTGGAGCGGATGAAGAACCTTTATCCGGAGATCTCAAAGGAGCTCTTTCCGTGGATTGAGGATGTCTGCGACCAGATGGAATACGAGGGAAGCCTCATGTATGATGAATCTCCGGACCAAAACCAGGTCCGCCGCCTGACTTCCCGGATCTACGGGCAGGTGAAGGAACAGTACCAGCCCCCGGAAGGGGAGGACAAAGATGAGATGCTGGCCATGAACCAGGAGACCTGGCGGCGCTATCCGCCGGACCAGAACTGGCTCAGCGACCTGATCCAGACGCTCCTCGTGGATGAGATGTTCCGGCGGCGCAGCCGCAGACGAAACAGCCGGCAATGGTCATAAAAAGGATAATCTTCGTCACAAAAAGTAATTGAGCGATCCAGAATTTTTGTGGTATCATATCCTTATTATCAGACAATGAGAGACTGCGCCTGTGACAAAGACCTGCGGAAGAGAGTTTCTCCTTCGCAGGCCGCAGGCCGCGGTCTGAAGCAGTGTTTTGGGGTACAGAAAAAAGGCGGGAAGTCTGCCTGAAACGAGAAAAGGAGAGGTACACATATGAGCCAGTGGATTTGGAGATACGGAGAATTTGAATGTTACCACAATATGATCCTTCATACAAGAAGACAGCAGTATGGCTATCCGGAACCGGTAGTCTGGAAGCTTTATGCCCCGGAACCGGTGGTCTGCTTCAAAAAAGAAGTGACGACAGAAGGAGGAGTATTCCGGATCCATGCGTTGGGAAATATTTCGGTCATTGTAGGAGCAGAGCCATGGAATCAGAAGAAATACGGCGGACAGAGAGAGATCAAACTGGAGCCGGGAACCACCACGGTTCTCATCCGGGTGGCAAACACCGAAACTTTCCCCTGTATTTATGTGGATGGTGTCATTGAGAGTGACGATACCTGGCTCTGCGATGATATGAGTCAGGACTGGAAGAAAGTCGGGACCAGTGAAATGTTTGCTTCTTCGGATCAGACGCCGGATCATTTTCCGTTTTCCTATCTGCCCGTTTCCTGGGTGAAAAAGGAAAAGGTCGAGGGAGGTGTCCTGTTTGATTTTGGAAAAGAGACTTTTGCAAGGACATGCTTTTCCGGACTGGGTGAAGGACCGGTGAAAGTGCGTTTTGGGGAATCCAGAGAAGAGGCCATGGATGCAAAGTGGTGTGTCATCCGCTTTGAGGATAAGCCGGAGAAAGGTGTCTTAAGCTATATTCCCTATGCTTTCCGTTATCTTTTTGTCAGCGATGAGAATGTGGAAGTGAAGGCAGAGTATGAGTATCTGCCGTTGGAATACAAAGGCTCTTTCCACTGTAGCGAGGAGATCATCAACAAAGTCTGGGATGTGGCGGCATATACCTTCCATCTGAACAGCCGGGAATTTTTCCTGGACGGCATCAAAAGAGATCGGTGGGTCTGGTCAGCAGATGCCTACCAGAGCCTTTTCGTGAACCGATATCTCTTTTTTGATAAAGAGATCGAGAAGCGGACGCTGATCGCTCTGGGCGGAAAACAGCCCTTCAAGGTACATATCAACACGATCATGGATTACAGTTTTTTCTGGATCATCAGTCTTTACGAGTATTATAAGACCTACGGGGATAAGGATTTCCTGGAGCAGATCCAAGACCAGATGAAGGCGGTTATGGATTTCTGTCTGGAAAGACGGGATGAGGACGGTTTCATGAGAGGAAAGCCCGGTGACTGGGTGTTTATCGACTGGGCTCCCATGGATAAGACAGGAGCGCTCTGTGGAGAACAGATCCTTTTTGCCAAAGCCATGGAGTGTTATGCGGCCATCTGTGCGGTGATCGGAAGAGATGACAGAGGTCTGGGCGGGGAGGCAGAAAAACTCCGGAAGCAGATCTTTGAGAAATTCTACGATACAGAGAAAAAGGTATTTATCGACAGTTACGAGTCTGGTAAACGAAACGTGACCAGACAGAGCAACATTCTGGCTTACCTTTTCCTGGGCTGCGATGACACCGTGAAAAAAGACATTTACGAGCGGGTGGTCCTCAATGACGAAGTGCCGCAGATCACCACGCCTTACTTTAAATTTTACGAAAATCAGGTACACTGCAAGGCCGGAAATACGAACCTCCTGGAAAAATCCATCCGGGAATACTACGGCAGCATGCTGGCGACGGGAGCGACGACTCTTTATGAGGAGTATGATCCGACCATGACCGGCGTGGAGCACTATGCGATGTACGGAAATCCCTTCGAGAAATCCCTCTGCCATGCCTGGAGCGCGAGTCCCATTTATCTTCTGGGCAATTTCCGGCTGGGTGTGGAAAATACAGGCATTGCGTATGATACTTTCGATGTGCGGCCAAATCCGGGCGACCTCAAGGGCTTCCAAGGCAAAGTGCCTGTACCCGGTGGAACCGTTTCTGTCTCCGTGGACCAGGAGGAAATCAGGGTTTATTCTGAGATTCCGGGCGGAACGCTCTATGTGGACGGTAAAACTTATACACTGGAGGCGAAGAAGGAATGCCGCGTGAGAAGAAAATCAGACGTCTAAACCGGACCATTGTGAAGATCACCATGCTCGGCTACAGCGCAGTTCTGGTCATTCTCTTTCTGCTGGACTGCTATATGATCCAGGCACATCAGGAAAAACTGAAAGCTGCCAAATGGGAGCTTCTGAACGATTATACGGAGCAGGTGAAAAATTCCATCGATAAAGTGGATCAGCTGATGTATGATATTTATGCGAATGACAAGAATTTCCAGGCCCTGCAGAAGGAACAGAGCTCAGCGAAGGAGTACAGTACCGTTTATGATCTCCGGGAAAAACTGCGTACGCGGCTGATCATCCAGGATTACCTCAGCAGCTTCTATATTTTCTATGGAAACGGTGAAAAGTGCTGGTATGGGACACAGGATAAGTATTCGGATTTTGTTTATTCACAGGAAGTAAAGAATATGCTGGCACAATATCAGGCAAATGCTTCCCAGGGAAAAAGCTGGTCAACTGTGCGATCCGGAGAAACAATCTCGCTTTTTGTCTGTTATAAAAAAGGCGGGGTGGCTGTTATCGGAGTTTATACCCTGCCGGAGCTTGGAGGACAGATAGAGAGAAGCACCGGGATCAAGGCACAGGTCTGCATGGTGCAGAACGGGGACGTTTTAAACGGGAAAAAACAGGCAGAGCAGATCCGGCTTTTGAGTAAGATCATGGCAGAAGAAACGATGCTGGAAGAGATAAAGCCGGATTATCAGGTGTTTGGCAGAAAAATCTCCAATATGGATTTCTGGATCTGTACCATTTATTCCATAAAATGGTGGCAGACCGCCACGATCCAGCAGCTTTTGCTTCTTTTGCTCACGCTGTTTTCTGTCGTGGCAGTGTTCCTGCTTTTCCAGTTTATGAGAAGGCAGGTGGTACAGCCGCTTCGACAGCTGACGGATGCCATGAACCGCATCCGGAATGGTGAGACAAGGGAGGTGCCGGAGATCGGCGGCAGTTTCCAGGAATTTACCGAGGTGCGTCAGACACTGGAAAAGATGGTACGGGAGCTGGAGGAACAGAAGAATCTCACCTATGAAGAGATCATAGAAAAACAGAAGGCTCAGATGCAATATCTGCAGCTTCAGCTGAAGCCTCACTTTTACCTGAACGGGCTGAAGACTGTCAATGCCCTTGCCATGGCGCATGAGGATGAGAAGATCCAGGAGCTGGTGCTGAACCTTTCGGAGCATCTCCGCTATCTTCTCCGGGCAGAGCAGGAAACGGTACCGCTTTCCCGGGAACTGGCTTTTGTGGAGAACTATATCGGTCTTCAGAAGCATGTGACTGGACGGCCTGTGACCAGTGAGATCACGGTAGATCCCGAGGTGGAGGACTGGCAGATTCCGATCCTTTCCGTACAGACCTTTGTGGAAAATAGCATCAAATATGCCAGACTGGGAGATGCCAGATGTCCGCTGGAGATCCAGATTACGGCCAGTTACCTGAAGACAGAGGAGGGCGATTATCTGGACCTGGTGGTGCAGGACAATGGTCAGGGCTACAGTGATGCCATACTGGAGGAAATCAACGGAGATTCGGCTTCTGGTACGTTTTGTGTCGGTATCAACAACATCAAACGGCGCTGCGGTTTCCTCTATGGAGACAAGGCGGAGTATCTGTTTGAGAACAATGAAGGGGCAGTGAGTGAACTGATCCTTCCAAGGGGGGGAAAAACAACATGATGAATGTCTGTCTGGTAGATGATCAGCGGGCAGTGGTTGACAGTCTGAAGAACGGGATCCGCTGGGAAAAGCTTCCGGTGGACAAGGTATACACGGCCTGCAGTGCCAGAGAGGCCAAACTGATTCTGAAAAATTTTCCGGTAGATGTGCTGTTAAGTGACATCGAAATGCCGGAGGAGGACGGGATTTCCCTGTGTCTCTGGGCGAAAAAAGAAATTGCGGATATTGAGTGCATTTTCCTGACTTCCCATGCGGATTTCGAGTACGCCAGAGAGGCCATTCGGATGGGAAGCTTTGATTACATTCTGCAGCCAGTCCGTTATGAGGATGTGGAGAAAGCACTTCTCCGGGTCTGGGAGCGTGTCTGTGAAAAGCAGAAAATGCAGAATATGATAAACAGCCAGCGGCTTTTTATGGAACAGAAGAATCATATGTTTGACGTCCTGACGGCAAATATTATGGCAGAAAACTGGGCAGAGGCGGAGCAGCTTTATGGTCATCTGCCGGAGCTCTACGGGGTGGATGCAGAAGAGTGTCAGATCTATCCGGCCCTGGTCCAGGTCGTGCGCTGGAAGAAGCTTCGGAACGACTGGGAGAAAAAACTGGTGAGTCTGGTGCTGAAAAACGTTCTGGAAGAACTCTTTTATCAGGAGAAAGCAAATGTCTGGGTCACGGGCTTCCGGGAAGACCGTTACTGGTGCTTCATCCAGACGACTCGTGCAGAGTTTCATGAGGGGAGCTGTTCCCAGCATATGCAGCAGTTTTATGATTTTATTGAGGCAAATATGGATTTCAGCATTGCCTTTTATCCTGGGGAAGCTCCTCAAAAAGGCGAGGTACGGCAGGTTTTCGAAGGGCTTTTAAGGCGGGCCGCCTGCAATGCGGAAGGAAAGAAAGGCGTTTTCTGGGAAAATGCAGAGAATCTGGAGGAAGAGGGAGATCAGGATGCGGTGACACTGGCAGTTTCCTATATCAAGAAGAATCTTAGCAAGAACATTTCCAGAACAGATGTGGCGAGTTATGTTCACCTGAATGAGGAATATTTCTCCAGGCTTTTCAAGCAACAGACCGGCGAGACCTTCAAGGATTATGTCATGATGGAAAAAATGCGGGAGGCTCAGAAGCTTCTGAAAAATTCCCGTCTTTCCGTCAGCATTATCGCCTCCAAGGTGGGCTACGATAACTTCTCCCACTTTTCCAAGATGTTCAAAAAGATCACCGACCAGACGCCGCAGGAGTACCGGAAGGTACATGAGAAATAAACTTCAAAATTTTTTTACAAGAGTCTGATCAAGAACGCTTGCTGCACATTTCCGGACGCCCGCAGCAACCTTGCATTTCTGCCTTCGGTTTCACAGGCGGCAGAAATTGCAAGGTTGCTGCGGGCTGTTTTTCGTTTGACGAAAAACTCTTCTTTTTCTATACAATATGCCGGAAGTTTTCTGGCTGAAGTCATAAAAGTGATAATCAATGTCATGAAAATGACAGATTGCATAAAAAAACCATGAAAAAATCATAAAACAATCACAAAATAAACAATCAAAATCATGAAAGTGGCAGAAGCGTATTTGGTTTTCTGTTACAATTATGACATCAGAAAAACACAGAAACGAAACAAAAAAGGAGGAACAAATCTATGAAAAAATCAGTAAAAAGAGCTCTTACCGTATGTGGCGCAGCAGCCATGATGCTTTCCGCAGCTCAGCTCAGTGCATTTGCAGACGGAGATGTGAAAGAAGTTTCCCTGCACCTGCCAACCGTTTATGATCTGCCGGATGCTCCCCAGGTAGAGGATGCCATCAACCAGATCACTGAGGAGAAATACGGGATCCATCTGAACCTGACCTACATCACCACCGGTAACTGGCTGCAGCAGTCCAACCTTCTGTTTACCGGCGATGAGGCAGATGTGATCGCAGTCTTCATGACTCCGCTCAGTACTTATGTAAAGAACGGTCAGCTCGTAGATCTGACGGATTACTACGCAAACGCTTCTGATGAGTTCAAACAGGTATGGTCCGAGGAAGAGATGAAAGGAACCACTGTGGACGGAAAAATTTATGCGGTTCCGAACTTAAGAAACTTCGGTAACATCATCGGTCTGAACATCGATGCAGACATTGCAGCAGAGTTTGGTATCGAGAACGGCCAGAAGCTGACCATGGAAGAGATCGATGAATTTCTGACTAAGGCGCATGAGAAATATCCGGATCGTTATGCACTGGTTCCGCAGGGATCTGATTCTATGGTAAATGGCTGGACCTGGGATGGTCTCGGTGATGAGAAGTACATCGGCGTGCTGGAGGATCAGGGGCAGTCCACCGAGGTGAAAAACCTCTTCGAGACCGATGATTTTGTAGATTTCTGTACCTGGACACGCAAATGGTATCAGGATGGCTTTACCATGCAGGATGTTTTAAGCAATACGCAGCCGTTCCAGACGCTGATCGGAAACGACCAGGCCATTGCCTGCTTTGATAACTACTCTGTAAACAATGTAGCCGGCATGATCCGTACCGAGGTTGTCAGTGCCTGGGCACAGTCCAACTCTTATCAGGCTCTCTGCTATGGAATCAACGTAAACTCCAAAGATACCGATGCAGCCTGGGAACTGATGCAGATCCTTTATACCGATAAAGATGTCTGCACTCTTCTTGCAGATGGTATTGAGGGAACTCATTATGTAGTAAATGAAGACGGCACCATCTCCTTCCCCGAAGGAAAGACCGCTGCTGACTGTGGCTACGGCATGGCAGAAGGTTACTGGATCGTTCCTTATTCCGGAAACACTTATCCGCTGGATGTAAACGGCCCGACTTTCTTTGAAGATCTGATCCAGTTCAATAAGGATACTCTGAAAACAAAAGGCTTTGGTTTCGCATTTGATACCACCAATGTAGTTGATCAGTACACCGCATGCTCTAACATCATGGATAAATACTACAAAGCGCTGCTCTCCGGAAGCGTTGATGTTCAAAGCACCATTGAACAGGCAAATTCCGAACTGGAAGCAGCCGGTCTTGCTGATATCATTGCAGAGAAACAGGCACAGTTGGACGCTTATCTGGCAGAACAGCAGTAAATCAGGGAGAGGAAAAATGAATATCTGCCGGCGGAAAAACTCCGCCGGCAGTTTTCTTAGGAGATTTGCTATAACGAGGAGGAAAAAAACATGGCAAAAACAGCTGTAAAACCGGCTGGCCGTCGGAAAAGAGGGGCACAGACGAAAATGACGCTGGCACTGTTTTCCATGATGCTGCCGGGACTGATCTATCTGATCATCAACAACTACATTCCCATGGCTGGTCTGGTGATCGCTTTTAAACGATTCAATTACGGAAAAGGAATCTGGGGCAGTGACTGGGCAGGCTTAAGCAACTTTACCTATCTTTTTAAAACACAGGATGCCAAGAACATCATCCGGAATACCATCGGTTACAACCTGACCTTTATCCTTCTTGGAAATGTACTGGCTGTGGCTGTGGCAGTTATGCTGAACTTCATGCGTGGTACCCTGAATAAAAAAATCTACCAGACCGTGATTCTGGTTCCCTACCTGATCTCCATGGTAGTCGTTTCCTACATCGTGTTTGGTTTCCTGAGCCAGGAAAATGGTTTCTTAAACAAAATCCTGGTTGCTATGGGAAAAGATCCCGTGAGCTGGTACACCATCTCCAAATACTGGCCTTTCATCCTGGTATTTGTAAACCTCTGGAAAGGCTTCGGATACAGCAGTATCCTCTACTATGCAACGGTTATCGGTATTGACTCTTCCCTCTATGAGGCAGCTACTGTAGACGGTGCTAACCGCTGGAAACAGGTCTGGCACGTTACTCTTCCCGGACTTCGCGGAACGATCATCACCATGGTGCTTTTAAGCATCGGCCGTATGTTCTATTCCGATTTCGGTCTGTTCTATCAGGTTCCGATGCGTTCCGGTCTGATCTCTTCCGTGACCGATACGATCGACGTCTTTGTTTACAAAGGACTGACCCAGTTAAATGATGTGGGACGTGCTTCCGCAGCAGGTTTCCTGCAGTCTGTACTTGGTTTTGTTCTGGTACTCACCGCAAACTTCATTGTCCGTAAGATCGATGAAGACAATGCATTATTCTAGGAAAGGAGGAAATATAGATGGTTACAAAAAGTAAAACCGGACAGGTTGTCCTGAATATTGTGTTTATTATTTTAGCTGTCTGGGCAGTGGCACCGTTCCTGCTCCTGATCTCTTCCTCACTTTCCAGTGAGGCAGCTCTGGCCCAGTATGGTTACGGCTTCTGGCCGAAAGAGTTTTCACTGAATGCGTATACATATCTTTTCAAGAGCAGTATGAAGATCGCCAAAGGCTATGGCATTACTCTCATCGTAACCCTGGTGGGAACCACCTTGAGCGTACTCATCACCACCCTGTTCGCTTATCCTCTTTCCAGAAAAGAGCTTCCGTTCCGCTATGGTTTTTCCTTCTTCGTATTTTTCACGATGCTGTTCAACGGCGGCCTGGTTCCGAGCTACATGATGTGGACCCAGACCTTCCATATCAAAAATACGATCTGGGCGCTGATCATGCCGAACCTTCTTCTGAATGCGTTCTACGTTATCATGATGCGTTCCTTCTTCACCTCCAGCATTCCGGACGCCCTCATCGAGGCAGCCAGAATCGACGGAGCAGGAGAGTACAAGATCCTGGCAAGAGTGGTTATCCCTCTTTCCAAACCCATGATGGCAACCATCTCCCTGATGGTAGGCTTAGGCTATTGGAATGACTGGACCAACAGCCTGTACTACATCACCGACGAGAGCCTCTTCAGTATTCAGGCGATCCTGAATACGATCATCACCAACATTCAGTTCCTGACCAGCGGCCAGAGCTCGGCAGCTTCCGCAGTGGATGTTTCCAAACTTCCCAGCGTAAGTATCCGTATGGCCATCGCAGTTATCGGTGTTCTCCCGGTTCTCTGCATCTATCCGTTCTTCCAGAAATACTTTGTCAAAGGTATCGTGGTCGGCGGTGTAAAGGGCTGATACAGAAGTTTGAAAAAACGGTTGAGGTTTTTAAAAAAAGCCTTTACAATAGAGTCGTGGCGAAAGCTGCGACTCTTTTTGTATATAACAGTTCAGAGCATAAGCAAAATGAAAAGACAGGCTATGCAAACTGGTTTGCAATAGGCTGGATTGTCATTTTGTGATGGGCGGAACGCCTATCAGCCTCAGACAAAAGCTGCGAATGCAGCGATAGCGCATGTAATGCGCGGGTCTGGGGCCTGATGATTTGAACGTTTTGAATAATTCTTTAGAAAACGAGGAATTTCAATGGGAAATTTATATGATACACTGACTGCCTGTCTGACGGATCAGCTGATTCAGGCAGTTTTAAGCGCGGCCCGGAAAAAAGACGGCCCTTCGAGGGTGAAAATCCGGCCGGTGCTTCATAAAGGAAGCCTCCTTTTTCAGACCGCTGCTCAGGTGGGAAAGCAGCAGTTTCATGAAAATCTGGAAAAAGAGGCGGCTATTTCGAAGATCACGGAATGGCTCATGAATGATTTTGGCCAGCTCCAGCTGGATCTCACAGACCGGACCGTCTCCGTTCTGACCAGCAAGAAGGGCAAGGTCACAATCAGGGAAAAACGAAAACCCATCAAGATGCGTCCGGCGGACTTAAGTCACAACCGGAAAAAACGCTACATTCTCGAGGAAGGCACGCCGGTGCCGTTTCTGGTGGACTTAGGGGTCATGACCCCCGAGGGAAAAATTGTTCATTCCAAATATGACAAATTCCGGCAGATCAACCGTTTCCTGGAATTTGTCGAGGACATCCGGGAGGAGCTTCCGAAGGATCGGGAAGTGACGATCCTCGACTTCGGCTGCGGCAAGTCTTACCTGACCTTCGCGCTGTATTATTATCTGAAGGTTCTCCACGGGTTGGATATCCGGATCATCGGTCTGGATCTGAAGGAGGACGTCATCGAGCACTGCGATGCCCTGGCCCGGGATTACGGCTACGACAAGCTGAAATTCCTGACCGGCGATATCGCCTCCTACACGGGAGAGGACCGTGTGGATATGGTGGTGACGCTCCACGCCTGTGATACGGCGACAGATTTTGCACTGGAAAAGGCCGTCCGCTGGGGGGCGAAGGTCATTTTGTCAGTGCCCTGCTGTCAGCATGAGCTGAACCGGCAGATCCATCAGGAGGTGTTGGAGCCGGTATTGAAATACGGTCTGATCCGGGAACGGATGGCTGCACTTGTGACCGATGCGCTCCGTGCAGGAGTGCTGGAGGAACAGGGGTATGAAGTGCAGATCCTGGAATTTATCGATATGGAACATACGCCGAAAAACATTCTGATCCGGGCAGTGAAGGGCTCCCGGAAAGGAAAATCACCGGAATTAAAGGCCTGCATGGAGTTTTTAGGAGTAGATCCGACGCTGAAACGGCTGTTGGATGACAAGAGAGGATAAGGGGCATGAAAAAAATCATAATACGCATTCTGACGCTGGCAGCGATTTTCGTGCTGGCAGTGGTCGGTTTTTACTGGTATCTGAACCAAGGAACCACGGACACCACCGAGACCATGGCGGAAGCCACCTTTCCGCTGGTATACATGAAAAACGGGGACAGTCTCTTAAACTGCCTCCACGGCTATACCCAGGAGATGGACGTCACCGCCATGCGGGACACTCTGACTCCTCTGGAAAATGACAGGACCCTGAATCTTCGTATCGATCCCTATAAGAAAAAGATCAGCGATATCAGCTATGAGGTCTTGAACGCCGACGGTTCCCGAACGCTGGAAAATACCAAGGTCAACAAGACGGAGGAGCAGGACGGTTATCTGAATGTCACTTTAAGCCTTCAGGACAACCTTCTCATCAATACCGAGTATGCGCTGAAATTAAAGATCACGGCGGGCGGTCAGGTGCTGTATTATTATACGCGGATCATTAACGAGGACGGCCTCCATACGGAGAGCTATCTGGATTTCGCGATGGGCTTCTATGAGAGATGCCTGAACAAAAACGATCTGGAATCCATTTCCGCCTACATTGAGCCGAGCGACGAGGGAGACAATTCGACCTTTGCTTTCTCGGATATCCATTGCAGCATGGACCAGCTGAGCTGGGGCTCCTTAAGCCCCCAGGCCTACTATAAGCCCACGCCGAGCCTTAAGGAGATCAACGACAGTACGGCTACGATCGTCATGGACTATATGATCTCCGCGAAAAATGACAACAACGAGACCGAGCTTTACGCCGTATCGGAATATTACCGGATGCTCTACACCGAGGAGCGTATCCGTCTTCTGGATTTCGAGCGGACTGTGAACGAGGTCTTCAATCCGGAAAACACCGGCGTTATCACCTCCTCCGGCATCAATCTTGGTATCGCCGGCAGGGATGTGGAATATTTAAGCGATCTGAAGAACAACTGTGTGGCTTTCGTCCGCCAAGGCGCTCTCTGGGAGTATCAGACCTCCGGAAACAAGATGATGGAGGTCTTCAGTTTCCCGCAACAGAGCAATTCCGATGCCAGAGACACTTACATGCAGAACGATATTCAGATTGTGAATATCGACGAGGCGGGAAATATGTATTTCCTGGTTTCCGGTTACATGAACCGGGGACGGCACGAGGGAGAATCCGGTGTGGCGGTCTACTATTTCAATGCCACGGATTCCAGCATTACCGAGTGCCTTTTCGTGGAGGCAAAGCAGAACTATGAGCTTCTGAAAAGGGATGTGGAGGACCTCAATTATATTTCCACAGACCGGAATTACTTCTATGTCTGTGTGGATGGCAGCGTTTACGGCATTGATTTTGCGACCCACCAGGCGGAGGTTCTGGTTTCCGGCCTGAAAGAGGGCTGCTATGGTTCCTCCAGAACCGGCCGGTATTTTGCCTGGACCGAGAGCACCTACGATGCTTCCGTCCTTACGATCCTGGATCTTGATACGAGACAGAAACAGACCATTTCCTGCGGGGATTCCGAGCGGCTCCGATACTTAGGCTTCCTGGATGAGGCCGCCGTTTATGGCATTGCCGATACCGCAGATATCAACACTGCTCATGCGGGCCTGGAATTTTTCCCGATGAAAAAGGTGGAGCTGGTCAACGGAAGCGGCGAGGTGGTGAAGGAATACAGCGTCGGAAATTATTATGTGACCGATACGGTCATCGAGAGTAAAATGATGACCATGACCCGGGTGGAACGGCAGGCAGACGGAAGCTTTGTGGATGCCCTGGAGGACCATATTGTCAGCAGCAGCGCCGATGAGAGCGGTCAGGCAGGCCTTACCACGAAGACCACGAGCCGGAAAGAGACTGAAACTTATCTCACTGTGGGAAGCGCTCTTTCCACGAGTTCTGCACCTAAGGTCATCCGAAGCCGGGAGACCATTCAGGAGGGCACGGCGAGCGTGAAGCTTGAGGCCTCCGGGGAGCGGGAAGAGCTCTATTATGTCTACGCGAAGGGCAAGCTCTACGACGTCTGCACAGCCATCAATACGGCGGTGAAGACAGCGGATGAGAACCTGGGCGTGGTGGTGGACGGCAACCTCCAGAACATCTGGGAACGCGGAAACAAAGTGACGAAGCTCACGCTGGACACCAGCACCTTCCCGGATGTGATCCGGAACGGCTCCATGGATGTGGCAGCCATCGAGGAGGGAACCGGCAGGAAAGCCCTTGATTTGAGCGGCTGCACGCTGGATTCCGTTCTCTACTATGTCAGCGAGGGAACACCGGTGCTGGCTAAGACCCCGATCACAGACCAGACCCCTCAGGGCATCGTCATCATCGCAGGTTACGACGAGTATAATACAATCCTTATGAATCCCGGCGAGACCGAGACCTTCTACTATGGAATCAACGACAGCACCGCTCTTTTCGAGGAGGCAGGCAACGTCTTTATGACTTACTGGGATCCGATTTCCGATTAAAAATGATAAAATACCGGCGAATGGAACATCTTCCGTTTGCCGGTATTTTTTGTTATGGCGACGAGGAAAATGCACGCACTTGTGCAAGTGCATTTGACGACCGCTAATCAAAGCGAGATATGTGTAGCGTATCTCGCTCTCTGCCATTTTTGGCGCAGGGCGTACAGGGTGTGGAAAATGAATCGTCAGATAATGGTGAAATTTTTCATAATGAATGAAACAATGATTTTTGCACAAAAAAGCGACGAAAAAAGGCAATTATGATAAATAGACAAAACATTTGTTTCGGTGGAAACCTATGTAAACCACCAAATTGGGGATAAAAAATGTGGATAATGTGGATAACTTGGTGTATAAGTCCACTTTTCCCACGAAAACCCGAGAATGAAAATGTGGATAACTTTCATCGAACGGATGTTTTGAAGAGGGTTTCCCTGGGAGAAAATGGGAAAAAGTTGTGCATTTTGTCAAAGAAGGAGTCCGTACGGGGAAAAGAGTGAGAAAATCAGGTAAAAATAATTGGCATTTTTTATGGGAATTGACAGAAAACAGCAAAATCAACAAAGGGTTCATAAAATCTTAAAAGTTACGGCGTTGACAAGCAGGAAACGGTGGCTTATGATAAAAAAGAACGCCGAAAAAGGAGAAGATTTTCCGGCGCAGAGAATGAAAGAAAAGAGAGGCGCAGGATTCAATGAAGCGATTATGGAAAGTGTGCCTGGCAGCATGGCTGTTGATACTGGGAAGTGTGATGGGCGGAGTCTTACTGGAACCTTTGCAGGTTCGGGCGGCTCAGGCAAAGAAAATACAGGTCCAGTTCCAATACACCAGACGAAAAGAATTTCGGCTTTCGGCCGGACAGATCCGTCAGGGCGACACCGGAAAGGTCACTCTGAAAGGGAAGAACGTAACAGATGTCCGCTGGACTTCCTCGAAGCCGTCCATTGTGACGGTGGATGATACCGGAAAGGTCACAGCGAAACATACAGGTACTGCGGTGTTGACAGCGAAATACACCTGGAAGAAGCGGGCGTACTGTTACCGGGTCAATATTCAGGTGGTGAGCCGGCTGGCAGCGGAGCAGAAGAAATTTCCCACAGGAACCTACTGGAACGACGGAGGAAACAACAATCAGGTGACACAGAGACCCTGTATTCATGATGACGATCGCTACTGTGCATATAATTCCGTGGGCTGTGAGAGCAATCTTTATCTTGGGATGGTCGCAGGAATGCAGGTGGCTGGTTATCAGTGCCACGGTTTCGCCCTGAAGGTTGCCCAGGATCTCTATGGAAGCCTGAAAAAATGGAAGTATGTGGAGAGTTACCGGACGATTCATGCGGGAGATGTGATCCGAATCAACAACAACTCCCACACGATCATTGTCACGAAGGTTTACAGCGGCAGCATTCAGTATGCGGACTGCAATTCCACCGGCGACTGTCAGATCCAGTGGGGCAAGACCATGAGCAGACAGGCATTGAGAAAAGCTTTTACTTACATGTACACGAAATATTGAGACAAAAAAACGAACCAGCTCTTAAATGAACTGGTTCGTTTTTTCGTCATAATGATAGTCAATGCTGTCGAGCGTTGCGATCAGGGAATCTTTCCGGATTCCCCGAAGGGAACATAAGGCATCCAGGGAATCAAAATAGTCCCGGAGCTGTGTGTTTACATAGCTCAGCAGAATGACGGGATCCTTTGGAATCATCCGGCTTTCCTTTCTGCTTTCAGAGTTCCGTCCTGAAGTGTGATGAGGATGGTGTCGCCCTCATGGATCTCGCCGCTTAAGATTTCCCGGGCTGCGAGAGTCTCCACATGTTTCTGGAGGAACCGTTTTAAAGGCCGTGCTCCATAGACGGGGTCATAGCCACCATCTATGATATAGTCTTTTGCTTCCGGTGTCAACTCCAGAGAGATCTCCCGATCGGAAAGACGCTCGTTCAGATCTTTCATCATTAGGTCAACGATGTGGCCGATGTTGTCCTTGGTCAGAGGCTTGAACATGATGATCTCATCGAGACGGTTCAGAAATTCCGGACGGAAGTGACCGCGGAGGTCATTCATGACCAGGTTGGCCGCCTCTTCTTTGATGGAGCCGTCTTCGGAAATGCCGTCCAGCAGGTAGGAAGAGCCGATGTTGGATGTCATGATGAGAATCGTGTTCTTGAAGTCTACCGTCCGGCCTTGGGAATCGGTGATACGGCCATCGTCCAGTACCTGCAGAAGAACGTTGAACACATCCGGATGAGCCTTCTCGATCTCATCGAAAAGAACAACGGAATAAGGTTTCCGGCGCACGGCCTCGGTCAGCTGACCGCCTTCCTCGTAGCCTACATATCCGGGAGGAGCTCCGATCAGACGGGACACGGAATATTTCTCCATGTACTCACTCATATCGATACGCACCATGTTGTTCTCGTCGTCGAACAGACACTGGGCCAGGGCTTTCGCCAGCTCGGTCTTACCAACGCCGGTAGGTCCAAGGAACAGGAAGGAACCAATGGGCTTCGTCGGATCTTTGATGCCTGCTTTGGAACGGATGATGGCATCCGTCACTTTCTGCACGCCATCGTCCTGACCGATAACCCGTTTGTGGAGTTCTTCGTCCAGATGAAGGATCTTGGTCCGCTCGCCTTCGGTCAGTTTGGCAATGGGAATGCCGGTCCAGCGGGAGACGATACGGGCGATCTCATCCTCGGTGACGCTTTCGTGTACCAGGGAGAGATCTTCATTTTTAACCTTTTCTTCCTCGATGGAAAGCTGCTGCTGGAGTTTGGGCAGTTCGCCGTACTGGAGCTCTGCAGCCTTGTTCAGGTCGTAGTTCTGTTTTGCCTTCTCGATCTGTTTGTTCATGTCTTCGATCTGCTCACGGAGTTTGGAGAGATTTTCGACAGAATGCTTTTCATTGTCCCACTGGGCTTTCTTTGTATTGAATTCATCCCGGAGCTCTGCCAGCTCTTTCTGAAGGTCAGCGAGACGCTCGCGGCTTAAATTGTCGGTCTCTTTTTTCAGGGCTGCTTCCTCGATCTCCAGCTGCATGACACGACGGCGGAGTTCGTCCAGCTCGGTGGGCATGGAATCCAGCTCGGTCTTGATGAGAGCGCAGGCTTCATCCACCAGGTCGATGGCCTTATCCGGAAGGAAACGGTCAGAGATGTAACGGTTGGAGAGGGTAGCGGCTGCCACCAGAGCGCTGTCGGTGATTTTGACACCATGGAAAACTTCGTAACGCTCTTTCAGTCCTCTTAAGATGGAAATGGTATCTTCCACCGTGGGCTCATTGACCATGACAGGCTGGAAACGACGTTCCAGAGCAGCATCCTTCTCGATGTACTCCCGGTATTCATCCAGGGTAGTGGCACCGATACAGTGAAGTTCGCCACGGGCCAGCATAGGTTTCAGCATGTTGCCTGCATCCATGGCGCCGTCGGTTTTTCCTGCGCCTACGATCAGGTGAAGCTCATCGATGAAGAGGATGATCTTACCTTCGCTCTTCTTGACTTCTTCGAGGACGGCTTTCAGTCGTTCCTCAAATTCACCTCTGTATTTGGCGCCGGCCACCAGAGCACCCATATCCAGGGCAAAGATGGTCTTGTCTTTCAGCGTGTCAGGAACATCGCCCCGGACGATACGCTGAGCCAGACCTTCTACGGCTGCGGTTTTACCAACACCGGGTTCACCGATGAGAACCGGATTGTTTTTCGTCTTACGGGAAAGGATACGGATCACGTTACGGATCTCCGTATCACGGCCGATGACCGGATCCAGTTTCTGGTTTCTGGCTTTCTCCACCAGATCCTCGCCGTATTTGTTCAGGGTATCATAAGTTACCTCCGGGTTGTCGCTGGTCACCCGCTGATTGCCCCGGACTGTGGAGAGAGCCTGAAGGAAACGGTCTCTCGTGATGCCATAATTTCTGAACAGATCGCGGATACCGGCGTTGGGATAACGGAGCAGGGAGAGGAAGAGGTGTTCCACGGAAACGTACTCGTCGCCCATGGCCTTGGCTTCATCCTCGGCGCTCACCAGCACACGGTTCAGGTCCTTGCCGATGTAAACCTGTCCGCCGGAAACCTTCGGCCGTTTGTTCAGCGCATCGATCAGGGAGCGCTGGAGCTCATCCTTGTTGATCTCCATTTTCTCGATCAGCTTGAGGATCAGGCTGTCTTCCTGGTTCAGAAGACAATAGAGAAGGTGTTCCTCCTCAATCTCCTGGTTTCCATATTCATATGCGATTTTCTCCAGGTCGTTGACGGCCTGAATGGATTTTTGTGTAAATTTATTGATATTCATAAGTCCTGCCTCCTTTTGGTATAGTAGGATTCATTGAGAACTATTTTGCATTTGTTCTATAACTACTATAACACAAAAAAAGGAAATTGCAAGTGTTTTTCTGAAAAAAATTGTACAAAATATTCGGGAAATTTACAGGAAATTCCGGTAAAAGCATGGATTGGGGAGTTTTGAGAATTGGGATCTGCAATTTGGTGTGTTTGACCACATTTGGAATTTTAAGAAATGCAGTCATGCATTTTTGGTACTTTCATTGACTGCATTTAGATTTTTGAGAATTGCAGTCATGCATTTTGGGCGCTTCCATTGACCACATTTGGGATTTTGGCGGTTTGCGGTCAATCCAGCACAGCGAAAGCGAAGTAACAGATACCTTGACTCGCCAGGCCTCATTTTCCGCCCAGCATATCAATGTATCAGCAACTTGATTTTCAAAACGCTGAACTTAAAAAATGTTGAAGCTGTGATTTTAAGAAAATTGACATTTTAGTTAGTCTGTGCTAATATCTGGATATGAATACAGAAAAGGAATCTTCACGAAAAGAAATTTTAAAAGCCGCCAGGGAGGAATTTCTGGAGAAAGGATATAAGGGGGCGAGCCTTCGGAGCATCTGTAAGAAGGCGGGCGTCACCACCGGAGCTTTCTATTTTCAGTTTGAAAATAAGGAAGCAGTGTTGAAAGAGATCCTAGATCCGATCCTTGCTCAGTTTCTGCTGCTCATGAACCAGAACGTCAAGAGCGAGTTTGAGGAAGAAGCTTCCAGCTCGGATGCAGACGAGTGGATGGTGGAAATGATCTGGCTGCATAAGGCGGAATTTCAGATTTTGATGACCGGGACAGCCGGGACTCCCTATGAAAAGGTGTTTGAGACCCTTCGGGAGGGCTTGACCAACGGTTTTTGCATGTTTTTTGAAAAATACGGGATCGCTAAAGTTGACCCGAAACTTCTGGATGTGCTGGTGCGGATGCGGATTGAGAGTTATTTGGCCGTCATTCAGAAAGATTACAGTCTGGAGGAGACGAAGAAATTGGCAAGGCAGATTGGCGAATACTGTGACGCCGGGTTTGAGGCGCTGGTGAAGCTCCTGAAAATGGAAGGCAGCGAAAAGCTTCCAAAAACAGAATATCAGAAAAATGGTAACTAAGGTCCGAGGCAGCTGCCCCGGACCTTTTTACATAACAAAATGTAACAAACGTTATGCTGCAAAAGCGGAAAGGAGTTCTTTATGGCAAGGAAGAAATTAACTTTATCAACGAAGGCAAATTATGGAAACTGGGTGCCGACAAATATCATGAAAATGCTGGGAGCGGCAGACTCGGTGCTGGCCGTTCTGACGTTTCTTTTTCAGCGGGTTTTCCAGCTGAAACCGGCAGCCTGGGTCACTGGCATTCTCTGCCTGATTTTCTGCGCTTATACCTTTTATATGTGGCGCTGCCGGGAAGCTTTTGATTTCAAAAAGGGCGATATCATGGGGGATGTGCATCAGTTTCTGGTGGATCACCTTAAATGGGACGGAAAAGGCACCTTTCTCGATATCGGCTGCGGCGCCGGAGCGCTGACCATGCGCTGTGCAAAGACATTTCCGAAGGCCTCCTTTGTGGGAATGGACTACTGGGGAAAGGAATGGAGCTATGCGAAAGAACAGTGCGAGCAGAATGCAAAGCTTGAGGGTGTGGCAGCCCGGGGCCGTTTTGAAAAGGGAGACGCCGCAAAGCTTGCTTTCCCGGATGAAACTTTTGATGCTGTGGTGAGCAATTTTGTCTTCCACGAGGTCCGCACAGCCAGGGATAAGCGGGATGTGGTCAGAGAGGCCCTCCGCGTCCTCAAAAAAGGCGGGGCTTTTTCCCTTCAGGACATGTTTGCCCAGAAAGCGTTGTACGGAGATATGGAAGACCTGGTGAAAGAGCTGAAAGCGGAAGGTTTCGCCGAAGTCCACTACATCGCCAATATCGAGAACCAGAACCAGCTCGTCCCGAAATTCATCCAGACCCCGTGGATGATCAAAGGCGCGGGAGTTTTGTATGGGGTGAAATAGGAGCGGCGTTGGGCATTTTTACCTCTGTAGAAACTGTAAGATTTGTACAAAACTGCCTTTGAAAATTTATGTAAATTTGTGATAAAATATTTCTAACAGATAAAGAGGAGGTAAAAAGAATGTATCAGATCGGAGAACATATCATGTACAAAAATATTGGTATCTGTGTGGTGGAAGAGATCGGAAAGCCAGGTTTTTCTGCGGATAAAGCCAAGGAATATTATACGCTGCGTCCGCTGGATGCGACGGGCAACGCACGGATTTATGTTCCTGTCGATTCTGATATCTTTATGCGGAATATCATTACAAAAAAAGAAGCCTGTACTTATTTAAAAGAGCTCGAATCCATGGAAGCGGCTCCCTTTTACGTCAGTAAACCGGCCCAGCTGAAAGCCCATTATGACGGACTTATGGAAAGGCACGATATAGCCGGCCACCTGAAACTCTTCAAAGAACTGTACCAGAAGGAAAAGAAGAGAAAAGAGAGCGGAAAAAAGTTCGGCGAAATGGAATTCAACTACAAAAAACAGGTGGAACACCTGCTGGTAGACGAGTTTTCCTATGCCCTGAACGAGACACCGGAGCTGTCGAAAGAGCGGCTGTATCGGGCGATGGCGTGAAGCCGGAAACCACCGGGAATCCCCCAAAAAAGCTTGAGCAGAATCATTGAAATCTCTGCTCAGGCTTTTTTATATACCCTTAAAAATTCAAAGAAATATAAAAGACTGCCCCTTGTGGATTGGCATGAGAGTGTGCAGACAGGGCTGTGCGCGCAGATGAGATTGACGATACGGGATACGCCGGGAGCCTTTTTCTGGCTGAGTAGAGATATCTGCATAGAAAATGTGAACCTGCGCTATCTGCATGGCTTTGGCGTTCTGGTTACAAGCAGAAAACCGATTGTCATTGAAAATAATGCATTCTGTAAATTGAGTATGGCGCCCATTTACATTTCCTGCGATGCAAACAACTGGTATGAGTCAGGCAGAGTAGAAGATGTTCTGATACGAAATAACAAATTTTACAACTGCCAGGGTGACGGTGTGATTTTTATAGATCCTGTGATTGAAAAAGCATCGGAGGAAAGAACGGTACATAAAAATATCCGGATTGAAGAAAATGAGATCCATTATTCTGAAAAAAATCAGGAATTATACGCCCTGAAGGACTGCAGGAATGTCCAGATCAGAGAGAACAAGGAAAATCTGACTTTACGCTAAAAGAGTTTCATGCTATCATGATCTCAATGAAGAGATTGGGTGGCATGAAACTCTTTTTATAACAGGAAAGAAGGTCGGCAGCATGAAATCAGTAATCTCCATAGGAAATCAGGATTTTATATCGATCAGAGAAAACTATTGTTTTTATATAGATAAGACGGATTTTATCAGAGAATGATGGGAGAATCAGGACAGTGTGACGCTGATTACCCGGCCGAGACGGTTTGGAAAAATTTTGAATATGAGTAGGGTAGAATACTTTTTTTCCGTGAAGTATTCAGGGCTTGGAACATATTTTGAAGGGCTGAATATCTGGAAAAATGACAAGCTGCGAAAGCTGCAGGAAGCGTATGTATCCGGTCACTGGGGAGAGCTTACGACTTTTATTCTCCACATTTAAAAGGGTAAGCAAAGAATCCATCTTTTCGGATCTGAATAATCTGGAAGTTGTGACAACAACCTCGGAGAAATACAGCAGTTCTTTTAGCTTTAGAGAAGGTCAACAGGGACAGGAAAAGAGCCAAAAACACCGTCCCCATTGGAAAGGAGACTCAAAATGAAAGTACAAAAACAGATTTCACTGAAAGATTTCACCACCGCCGAGGGTTTTGTCGGCCGTTATCAGCATCTCATCAAGGATGTGGTGATTCCGTATCAGTATAAGGTGCTTTGCGATGAGATGGAGGGCGTGGAAAAAAGCCATGTGATCCGGAACTTCATCAATGCAGGGAAGGCTCTCAGAGGAGAGGATGTGGGAGACGGCTTCTATGGCATGGTCTTTCAGGACAGCGACGCGGCCAAATGGCTGGAGGCTGTGGCTTATGCGCTGATTCTTTTCCCGGATACGGAGTTGGAGGCCACGGCGGACCGGGTTATCGATATCATCGCCGGAGCCCAGGACTCGGACGGCTATCTGAACACCTACTACACGATAAAGGATCGGGACAAGCGCTGGACCAACCTGCTGGAAGGCCATGAGCTTTACTGCGCGGGTCATATGATGGAGGCGGCAGTGGCCTACTATGAGGCGACCGGAAAAGACAGGCTTTTGAAGGTGATGCTGAAAAATGCCGAGTGCATTTACCATCATTTTGTGACGGAAGGCCATGAGGGCTACCCGGGGCACCCGGAGGTGGAGCTGGCGCTGCTTCGGATGTACCGCGCAACTGGGGATAAGCTTTGCCTGGATCTGGCGGAGCATTTTCTGAATATACGCGGTGCAGACACCGCTTTTTACGAAAAAGAAGTAGCTAAGAGAACCTGGAAGGTATGGGGAGCTGATCCGACGGATCACGCTTACCAGCAGAGCCAGTGCCCGGTGCGGGAGCTGGACGAAGCCACTGGCCACAGTGTCCGGGCCGTGTATCTCTATACAGCCATGGCAGATCTGGCTTCCGAAACCGATGATCAGGAGCTGAAAAAAGCCTGCGATCGGCTCTGGAAGAGCATTACGGAACGGCGGATGTATGTCACTGGTGGCATCGGTTCCACGTTTCTTGGGGAGGCTTTCACGAAGGATTATGATCTTCCCAATGATACGGCTTATGCGGAGACCTGTGCTTCCATCGGCCTGATGTTTTTCGCCTCCAGGATGCTGGAAAATGAGGTAAAGGGAACCTATGGGGACGTGATGGAGCGGGCCTTCTATAATACGGTTCTCGCAGGCATGCAGCTGGACGGCAGACGCTTTTTCTATGTGAATCCCCTGGAAGTGGTTCCGGGCATTGCCGGCGAGGCGGTGACGCATAAGCATGTGATTCCCCAGCGGCCCACCTGGTACGCCTGCGCGTGCTGCCCGCCAAATGTGGCGCGGCTCATCACTTCCATTGGAAAGTATGCTTACGGAGAAAATGGCAATACCGCTTACTGCCACCTCTATGTAGCGGGAGACACAAAGTTTGAAAATGGCTTGGAACTGAACTGCGTCACCGAATATCCCTATGCTTTTACGATCCGCTATGAGATCAGAAAGGGCGGAAAAGAGCTGGCAGTCCGTGTTCCGGGCTGGAGCAGCAGCGTGACGGTACGGCGGGGGACAGACGCCGGTTCTATGGCGGAGGTATCTTACAAAATCGAGAAGGGCTACCTCTATCTGGGAACCGTTGAGACGGGAGAGATCATTGAGCTCCAGCTGGATGACGCCCCGGAATTTCTCTATGCTTCCCCGAAAATCCCGGATATCCAGGGCTGTGTGGCTCTCCAGAGAGGTCCGCTGGTCTACTGCTTTGAGGGGGCGGACAATAACGGAGATATCCTGTCTCTAGCCATCGACGATTCGGAACCGGCAGAAGCGGAAGCTTTTGACCCGAAGCTCTTAAACGGTGTCACAAGACTGAAAGTGAAAGCTTTCCGAAAAGAGATCCCCGAGGGCCTGTATTCCGCCAGAAAGCTCAAAGAAACACCCTGCACGGCTTATGCGGTTCCCTATTACAGCTGGGGCAACCGGGGGCTGAATGAAATGCGGGTGTGGATGACGAAGCACTAACCACTGGAGACGGAGTTTTTGGCACGCTGTATGTCCCCGATGGTCTGAGAAGTCATTTGACTTTTCCCCTTGACAACCCCAACCGCCTGTGATAGCCTAAAATCTAGGGAAAACGCAGAGATGAAGAGAGTAACCCATAAGAAATATCACAGAGAGGCCTGTTTGCTGAGAGGGGTCATAGGGACGATGGGTGAAGATGGCTTCTGAGCGGCACGGGTGAGCTTTGATGGGACAGCAAGCCGGTGACAGGACCGCCTGTTACAGCGGAAGAGTGTGAAAAGCACTCAGTGAGGTCTCCTTTGTGAGAAGGAGATGAAGTGAAGTGGTAACGCGGTTTTATGCCGCCTTCTCTGGGAGATCCCCGGGAAGGCGGTTTTTTTCGCGGGAAGCAATGGATGCAGGACGTTAGGACAGCCGGGACAGATACACTGATGTGGTATGCTGTGCCTGTCCGGAATCGTCTCTGCGGAATTAAGAAGGAGGATCTACACATGTCAAAAGAAAAATATTACATCACCACGGCCATTGCCTATACCTCAGGCAAGCCGCATATCGGAAACACCTACGAGATCGTTCTCGCAGACAGCATCGCCCGTTTCAAGAGAGAGCAGGGCTATGATGTGTTTTTCCAGACCGGAACCGACGAGCACGGCCAGAAGATTGAGCTGAAGGCCGAGGAAGCCGGCATTACTCCGAAAGAGTTTGTCGATAACGTGTCTTCCGAGATCAAACGGATCTGGGATCTTATGAACACTTCCTATGATAAATTCATCCGTACCACCGATGAGTATCATGAGAAACAGGTTCAGAAAATTTTCAAAAAAATGTACGCCAAAGGCGATATCTATAAGGGCTATTACGAGGGAATGTACTGTACTCCCTGTGAGTCTTTCTTTACCGAGTCCCAGCTGGTAGACGGCAAATGCCCGGACTGCGGCCGCGAGGTACAGCCTGCCCGTGAGGAAGCTTACTTCTTCAAAATGAGCAAATATGCCCAGAGACTCATCGACTACATCAACGAGCATCCGGAGTTCATCCAGCCCGTTTCCCGTAAAAATGAGATGATGAACAACTTCCTTCTGCCGGGACTGCAGGATCTCTGCGTATCCAGAACCTCCTTCAAATGGGGAATCCCGGTAGACTTCGATCCGAAGCATGTGGTTTATGTATGGCTTGACGCCCTGACCAACTACATCACCGGAATCGGTTATGACTGCGACGGTGAGAGCAGCGACCTCTTCAAGAAAAACTGGCCCGCAGACCTTCACCTCATTGGAAAAGACATCATTCGTTTCCATACAATCTACTGGCCGATCTTCCTGATGGCTCTGGATCTGCCTCTGCCGAAGCAGGTATTTGGTCATCCTTGGCTCCTTCAGGGCGACGGAAAAATGAGTAAGTCCAAAGGAAACGTAATCTACGCAGACGATCTGGTAGAGCTCTTCGGCGTAGACGCAGTGCGTTACTTTGTGCTTCATGAGATGCCCTTCGAGAACGACGGCGTGATCACTTGGGATCTGATGGTGGAGCGTCTGAACTCCGACCTTGCCAACACCCTCGGAAACCTTCTGAACCGTACGGTTTCCATGTCAAATAAATATTTCGGCGGCGTTGTGGCTGACAAAGGCGTGAGCGACACCATGGATGAGGACCTCAAACAGGTTGTTCTCTCCACCGTGGACAGAGTAAATGCAAAGATGAACGACCTTCGTGTGGCAGATGCCATCAGTGAGATCTTCGTTCTCTTCAAACGCTGTAACAAATACATCGACGAGACCATGCCCTGGGCTCTGGCCAAGGATCCGGAGAAACAGGATCGTCTGGCAACAGTTCTCTACAACCTGGTAGAGAGCATCACGATCGGCGGCAGCCTTCTCTGCTCCTTCATGCCGGAGACTTCCGAGAAGATCCTCGCTCAGCTGAACGCCAAGAAGAGAGAGCTTTCCGATATGCATACTTTCGGTCTCTATGAGTCAGGAAACAAGGTGACAGAGCAGCCGGAGATCCTTTTCGCACGTCAGGACGTCAAAGAGGTTCTGGAAAAGGTAGAGGCCAAGAAAGCCGCAGCCAAAGCCGCAGCCGGTGAGACCGAGGAAGCCAAAGAGGAAGAGCCGGTGATCGACATCCCGAAAAAAGAGGAGATCACCTTCGAGGACTTCGAGAAAATGCAGTTCCAGGTAGGTGAGATCATCTCCTGCGAGGCAGTCAAGAAATCCAAAAAGCTTCTCTGCTCCCAGGTGAAGATCGGAAGCGAGGTAAAACAGATCGTGTCCGGTATCAAGGCTCACTATTCACCGGAGGAGATGGTCGGCAAGAAGGTAATGGTTCTTGTAAACCTCAAACCCGCCAAACTGGCAGGCGTTCTTTCCGAGGGAATGATCCTCTGCGCTGAGGATGAGAACGGCGAGCTGGCTCTCATGGTTCCCGAGAAAAAAATGCCCGCAGGCGCAGAAGTTTGCTAACATCAGGGGATCAAAGCCAGAAAGCTGTTCGTGCTTGCACGATAAAGCTTTTGACTTTAAGACCCGTAAAACATTCAAAAGTAGTGGGAAACGTAAGCCTGGCAGGCGGCAAAAAGCCGCCCTCGCCGGGCTTATCTTAAACAAGGAGGAAAGGAAAATGGCGAATCTGTGGAAAAAGGCAACAGCTTCTCTTCTGACGGCGGCTCTGCTTTCCGGCGGCGCGCCGGGACTGAGCGCAAATGCAGGCACACCGGTAATTTCTGAGACAATTTCAGCAGCGACTCTTGCAAAAGACACAGCGGAAACCGCCGGGAAAATTTCAGTGACTCAGAAGGGAAGTCTTCTTCTGATCTCCGGAAAAGGCGCTCTGACGGCGGCTACTCTCAAAGATACGGATTTCTCAGAGATCACGGAAGTTCAGGTGAAAGCCGGCATCACAGCCATCGGCTCCGGAGCCTTCCTAGATCAGAAAACAATAAAAAAAGTAAGCCTTCCGGACAGTGTCCTCACGATAGAAACCAATGCCTTCCGGGGCTGTGAGACCCTGGAGGAGCTCCAATTCGGAAGTGCCTTAAAAACCATCGGAAGCTTTGCTTTTTACCGCTGCAAGAGCCTCGCTTCCATTGCCCTTCCGGATTCCGTGAAGACGCTGGAGACCGGAGCCTTCCAGGAGTGTACGGCCTTAAAAACCGCAGCTCTCGGAAACGGCGTGAAAAAACTCCCGATCCAGCTTTTCCGCGGCTGCACCTCCCTGGAGACCGTGGAACTGAACCCTTCTCTGGAAGTCATCGGGGAGCAGAGCTTCTGTCTGTGCAGCGCCCTGAAAAATATCGTGATCCCGTCCGGTGTCTATCGCATTGACAAAAACGCTTTTTCAGGCTGTTCCGCCCTGAGCCTGAACCTTCCGGAAGACCTGGAGGATCAGGGGGACGGCTCCTATCGGAAACGGGGCGGCCTCAAGATTTCCGGTACCTACCTCTATTCCGAGGCGGAAAAGGTCCTGACGCTGGTCAATCAGGAGCGGGTCAAAGCAGGTCTTGAAGCTGTCGTGATGGATCGGGAGCTTCTGGAGGGGGCGATGACTCGGAGCGCGGAGCTGAACGTCCTCTATTCCGACCGGCGCCCCAACGGGGCCAGCTTTGATTCCGTCAGCAGCAAGGCCAAAGCGGAAAACCGCCTGATCGGCGTCAGCTCCGCCCGGGAGGCCATGGAAGTCTGGATGCAGTCCGATGGCTTCAAGAGCCACATCCTGGACCCGGAGGTAAAAAGCATCGGCGTGGGCTGTTTTTCTCAGGGAAACCTCAAGTGCTGGGTACAGCTTTTCGGCACAGAGAAGGCAGAAAATCCCGGAAGCCAGGCCGACGTGAGCAAGGTCACAGATATCCGGATCACGGGAGAGAATGCCTCCTTCTATCTTGATAAAACCTCTCTGGAGCTTGAGCCCGGCAAGACGGAAAACCTCACGGTTTATCTTAAAAACACCGGTTTTTCCCAGGCCTCGGCGGCTGTGGCTCCGGAGACCTTCCAGTGGGAATCCAGTGATTCCTCGGTAGTTTCTGTGGATGAAAACGGGACCCTCACAGCGAAAAAAGGCGGCGAGGCCACGATCACCTGCACCTCCCGCTACGGCGACCGCCAGAGCCTGAGCTGCAAGGTAAAGGTGGAGGTGAAACTGACCGCTATCCGGCCCGAGGCGAAGACTCTGCGACTGGCCGTGGGCAAGAAATATGCCCCGAAAATGGAGCTTGTTCCCTCAAACGTCACAAACGCGAGTCTGACCTACAAGAGCTCCCGCCCCTCGGTGGTGACGGTGACGGCCGACGGCAAGCTCTGGGCCCGGAAAAACGGAACAGCCGTAATCACCTGCAGTTCCGGAAAAATCCAGACGAAATTCACTGTAGCCGTGCGAAATTATGTGTCGGCGGTGCGTGTGACCAATGCGCCCACCGATCTGAACGTCGGAGAAAAGCTGGTGCTTCAGACCAAGATTCTTCCTACGAACGCCCTTTATAAGGGAGTAACCTTCCAGAGCTCCGATCCGAAAATCGCTTCGGTCACGAAGAACGGTATTCTGAAAGCCAACAAACCGGGCAGAGTGAAGATCACCTGCCAGGCAAAATACGGAGCTGGGGCGGTGAAGAGTTTCTATCTGACCGTTCATCCGAAGACGCCCGTGATCTATGGAAAGGCTCTCGAGGGCGGCCTGAGGCTGGCCTGGAAGATCCCCGAGGGAGCCACAAATTGTACAGTTTACTGGACCAACGCCCCAGGGCGGAGTTTCCGGAGACTCTACAGCGGAACGAACCGCTCCTACACCTGGAAAAATCTGAGAAAAGGACGCACTTACTATTTCAAGATCTGTGCTATGGCGAAAGTCGGCAAAAAGAACGTCTACAGTCCCTGGAGCAAAGTGCTGGAGGTTACAGTAAAATGATATTTGACAGTCATGCCCATTACGACGATGAGGCATTTAATGAAGACCGGGAGGCCATTCTGAATAGCCTTCCGGAAAACGGAATTTCCCCCATTGTAAACGTGTCGGCCCAGCTTTCCGGCGTGACAGCCACTGTGGAGCTTACGGAAAAATATCCTTTTATCTATGGTTCCGTGGGCGTTCATCCGGACCATGTGGGAGAGCTTTCCGAGGAAAAAATCCAGTGGATGAAGGAGCTGGCCGGCCGGGAGAAGATCGTGGCTGTGGGCGAGATCGGCCTCGACCACTACTGGGACACCGAGTCTGACGAGGTCCAGAGGAAGTGGTTTATCCGCCAGCTGGAGCTGGCCAAAGAGGTAAATCTTCCGGTCATCATTCACAGTCGGGAGGCCTCCCAGGAGACCTTTGACATCATGAAGGAGCATCACGCAGGCAGCACCGGCGGCGTGATCCACTGCTATTCCGGGTCAAAAGAGATGGCTGCGGAATATCTGAAAATGGGTTATTATATCGGTATCGGTGGCGTTGTCACCTTCAAAAACGCCCGTGTCATGAAGGAAGTGGCAGCGGCCGTTCCCCTGGAGCGGATTCTGATCGAGACGGATTGCCCTTATCTCGCCCCCACGCCCTACCGAGGAAAACGAAATTCTTCGCTTTTTCTCCCCTATGTCATAGAAGAGATTGCGAAGCTCAAAGGAATTGCCCCCAAAACGGTGGAGGAGACCACCTGGGAAAATGCAATGAGGATGTATAAAATCAATGGATAAAATGGAAAAATTATCAAATCCCCAGAAGACTATCGAGGTCTTACAGAAATATAATTTCAGCTTTCAGAAAAAATTCGGCCAGAACTTTCTCATCGATCCCCATGTGCTGGACAAAATCATCGCTGCGGCGGAGATCACCAAAGATGATTTTGTTCTGGAGATCGGCCCCGGCATCGGTACGCTGACCCAGTATCTGGCGGAAGCGGCCCGGGAAGTCGTGGCTGTGGAGATCGACAGCACGCTGATCCCGATTCTCGAGGATACGTTGAGCGCTTACGACAACGTCAGCGTCATCAACGAGGACGTCTTAAAGGTGGATCTCAGGAAACTGGCTGAGGAGAGAAACGGCGGCAAACCCATCAAAGTAGTGGCAAATCTGCCCTACTACATCACGACCCCGATTATCATGAGCCTTTTTGAGAGCCATGTGCCCCTGAAGAGCCTGACGGTCATGGTTCAGAAAGAGGTGGCCCTCCGGATGCAGGCAGGCCCCGGCACCAAGGATTACGGCGCTCTTTCCCTGGCGGTTCAGTATTATGCGAGCCCCTATCTGGCAGCAAATGTGCCGCCCAACTGCTTTATGCCCCGACCTAACGTGGGCAGCGCGGTGATCCGTCTGACCCGTTTCGAGGAGACACCGGTGCAGGTCAAGGACGAAAAGCTCCTGTTCCGTCTCATCCGGGCTTCCTTCAACCAGCGTAGAAAAACGCTCCAGAACGGCCTGGTGAACTCTCAGGAACTGGATTTCACGAAGGAGCAGGTGGCAGCAGCCATTGCGACGCTGGGTGTTTCCCCGAGTGTCCGCGGCGAGGCCCTGACGCTGGAGCAGTTCGCAGCTCTTGCCAATGCATTAAGTGAGTAAAAAGAAAGCTCTGAATCTAAGAGAAAATCTTAAGGTTCAGAGCTTTTTACATGTCGTTTTCCGTGACGGCGGGTTTCAGACGGAGATTTTCCACCTTGAGAAATTCCTTCAGGACCACATAGATGCCGCCGAGGAGGATTGCCGTGTCCTGTAGATGGGAGGGACGGATTTTTAAGGGGCGCCCCATGCGGTTGTTGAGGGATTTTTCCAGGGTCCGTGCGATGTCCGGGAAATAGGTCGTGAAGGAGCTGTTGATGACGATGAGGTCCGGGTTCAGGGTATTCAGAACGTTGTTGAGGCCGATGCTCATATATTTGAGGAAAAGCTGATGGACGAAAAGAGCATCCGGGTCCTTGTCCCGGGAGAGGCGGATCAGCTCATCGAGGGAGACCTCATAGCCTTTCCGCTGGGAGAGTTCAAGTAGAAGAGCCCGCTCGGAAATGTACTGCTCGAGACAGCCAAGATTTCCGCAGGGACAGGGGCGGCCATCTGGCTCCACGATGGTGTGGCCCAGCTCTCCGGCGAAACCGTTGGCTCCGGTGTAAAGGTGATCGTTGATGAGGATTCCCATGCCCACGCCGGAATGAACGCTGATGTTGATCATATCCGGATAATTGAAGGCAAAAGCCCGCTCGCCAAGGACTGAGAGATTTGCTTCATTATAGAGATAGACCGGCAGGTTTAAGGCTTCCATCAGCCGCCGGGCGAGGTCCGCATCCAGGGAATAATAGGGAGCGAAAATCATCCGGTTTCCGCGGGAGACGCCGTGAACGCCGAGACAGATGCCCACGACACCGTAGCGGGAGGGCGGAAGGGCCTCCATCGTATTTTTCAGAACTTCCAGAAGAAATGAAAAAAAACCCTCATCAAAGGCCCGGACCGGATATTGCCTCAGCCGACAGCCCGTTCCCAGAAGATCAGCGGACATAACCGTGATTCCTGTGGTTTCGATGTTGACGGCAAGTGCGTATCCGGCCTCCTGATGTAAGCTCAGGAGAATGGGTTTCCGGCCTTTTTCCGCCGGGGCGCTTCCCACCTCCCTTACCAGGCCGGAATCCAGAAGCTCCTGTACGATGGAGGAGACGGTGGCCTTGGTAAGTCCCAGGTGTTTGGCGAGCCCCGCACGGGAAATGGGGCCTTCATTGATGATGGCTTCTAAAATCAGATGAAAATTGATGTCACGGATCAGTTCTTTGCTTCCTGTCTGCATGTTTCACCTCGCTGGAAATAGGCAGATGCAGCAGTCAGAGGAGAAAATTACTGCTCTGTCGTGTTGTCATTTTCGGGCTTTTCATCGGCGGGAGCTGCGGTTTCGTCAGAAACGGTTTCCTCAGAATCAGTTCCCTCAGTGCTTCCATCGAGCTCTTCACGAAGTCCCTCGATGGTCCAGTCGTCCTCATCTTTTTCTTCCTCTTCGCTCTCATCCTTCGGGATGTATTTGTCGAAGATCTTCACGAAAAAGTAGGATTTCGCAAAGGCCAGGGTGGAGAAGCCTAAAAGGAAATAGGCCAGGATGCCGTAGGAGAAGATCATGGTGTTGAAGAGCATTGCAACGATGGGAGCAATGCTGATGAGCAGCATCAGGATCGTGTAGGGCAGATGTCTTAAGGACATCAGAAGCGCGTTGCGGATTGTGTTTTTCACGGTGTTGACGAATTTCGCCAGGAGCGGGAACACATACTGGAGGATCATAACCATGATAAGAGCGATGACCAGCAGGCCGTATTTGACAACGGTGTAAATGCCGCCGCTGAGCTGTTTCATGATGATGAAATCCATGAACTCAAGGATGATCAGTACCAGAGCGATGAGCCAGATGCCGAGACCCTGCTTGAAGTTTTCCTTGAAGGATTTGAAGAAGGAACGGGCGATGTAGGCTTCCTCGTTCCGAACCATTTTCATCGTCACATAGTACATGGCGGTGATGGCCGGTCCGATGGTGACGATGGGGATGCAGCAGAGCAGGAAGAGAAGGTTCAGGATAATAAGATCCGCCACCCTGCCCATGAAGGTGAAAAATTTGTTGTCCATGTTGAAAATACGGTCCATAATAAAACTCCAATCTGTGATAAAATTTTGACACCGTGGGCAGTTTTGCTGTCCCACGCTTTTAGCTATTAGAACATTATAGTGCAAATCTGTGTAAAAATCAATTTGTAAGGCGATAAAATCAGCATTTTTTAATATTTTATACAGAAAAATATTAGAGTTTATAACAAAAAAAAGAACTGCCCTTGCATAGATCTTTTTAATAGGATATACTGTGATTACAGCGTCCAAAAGTCTAAGTCTGCTTGGACTTGCACAAAGCGGACCTAGACCTTGGGACGCGCCCCTACATGAGCATGGAAGGGGAGCGTAAGCTCCACGATATGCGAATGTAGGGAAGGATTGTGGGAGTGCGAAGCACGAAACAATCCGTGTAATCAAACATGAAAAAGGATAGGAAAGAAAAATGGAACTTACTACAGTTAGAGAAATTTTCAGAGACAGAGAAAAATATTTAAACAAAGAAATCCAGGTCGGTGGCTGGGTAAGGAGCAACCGTGATTCCAAAGCCTTCGGTTTCCTGGTACTGCACGACGGTACTTTTTTTGAGACCCTGCAGATCGTATATCACGACACCATGGCAAACTTCCAGGAGCTGACCAAGATCAACGTCGGCGCTGCCGTTATCGTCAAAGGAACTCTGGTTCCGACTCCGGAAGCAAAACAGCCCTTCGAGATCCAGGCAGAAGAGATCTCCATCGAGGGCGCTTCCACACCGGATTATCCGCTGCAGAAGAAACGTCACAGCCTGGAGTACATGCGTACCATCACCCATCTGCGTCCGAGAACCAACACTTTCCAGGCCGTATTCCGCGTGCGTTCCCTGATTGCATACGCCATCCACAAATTCTTCCAGGAGAGAGATTTCGTCTATGTACACACTCCCCTGATCACAGGAAGCGACTGTGAGGGTGCTGGCGAGATGTTCCAGGTGACGACTCTGGATCTCAACAACCCGCCGAAAAATCCGGACGGCTCCATCGATTACAGCAAGGATTTCTTCGGGAAAGAGACCAACCTGACTGTAAGCGGCCAGCTCAACGGCGAGACCTTCGCTCAGGCTTTCCGCAACATCTATACCTTCGGACCGACCTTCCGTGCAGAGAATTCCAACACCACCCGTCATGCGGCTGAGTTCTGGATGATCGAGCCGGAGATCGCTTTCGCAGACCTCAAGGACGACATGATCCTGGCTGAGTCCATGCTGAAATATGTCATCAACTATGTTCTGGAGCATGCGCCGGAAGAGATGAACTTCTTCAACTCCTTCGTGGACAAAGGACTCATCGAGCGTCTGAAACATGTGGCAAACTCCGATTTCGGCCATGTGACCTACACTGAGGCCATCGAGATTCTGGAGAAACACAACGACAAATTCGAGTACAAAGTATCCTGGGGCGTAGACCTGCAGACCGAGCACGAGCGTTACCTCACAGAGGAAGTCTTCAAGAAACCGGTATTCGTTACCGATTATCCGAAGGAGATCAAGGCCTTCTACATGAAGCTTAACGACGACGAAAAGACCGTAGCCGCTATGGACTGCCTGGTTCCGGGTATCGGAGAGATCATCGGCGGAAGCCAGAGAGAGGACAGCTATGAGAAGCTCCTCGCCAGAATGAATGAGCTGGGCCTTAAGGAAGAGGATTACGGTTTCTACCTGGATCTCCGGAAATACGGTTCCACCCGTCACGCCGGTTTCGGCCTTGGCTTTGAGCGCTGCGTGATGTACCTCACCGGTATGGGCAACATCCGCGACGTGCTGCCGTTCCCGAGAACAGTAGGTACATGTGAGTTATAATTGCGGGAGCTGCGAAGCAGCGGAGCAATTTGTTAGTACAAAGTAGTGAAAAATAAGAAAAACTGCTGCACCGGGGAGGGAACATGGCGCTGACAGACACAGAAGACTTTTTCCGGCTGTCTGTCATTGCCATGCCGAAACGGCGCAGCATTTTTGATTTCCGCGAGCAACGAGCCAAGCAGCCATGCTTGCATGGATATTTGGCGACTGCCGCGCGGAATTTAATTTAGGGAGGCATAAAAATGGGGAGTAAGATATTGGTTGTAGATGACGAGCGGGAGATCGCCGACGTAGTAGAACTCTACCTGAAAAATGAAAACTATCAGGTCGTGAAATGCTACAACGGCCGCGACGCTCTGGAAGCTGTGGAAAAAGAGAAGCCGGACCTGGCTCTTCTCGATGTGATGCTGCCGGATATCGACGGCTTCACAATCCTGCAGAAGATCCGTGAAAAATACACCTTTCCGGTGATCATGCTCACGGCCAAAACCGAATACATGGATAAAATCAACGGACTGACCCTGGGGGCCGACGATTATATCGCGAAGCCCTTCAATCCGCTGGAGCTCATGGCGAGAGTCAAGGCACAGTTAAGAAGGTCCACGAAGTACAATGAGGGAAATCGGTCTCAGGAGGACATCATCGACTTCGGTGGGCTTTTCCTGAACCGGAATACCCACGAATGTATTTATAATGAAAGAGAACTGACCCTCACGCCCATCGAGTTTGACATTCTCTGGATTCTCTGCGAGAACCGAGGGCAGGTCATCAGCTCCGAGCAGCTCTTTGAGCAGGTCTGGAAGGAAAAATACTACAAAAACAGCAACAATACGGTGATGGTCCACATCCGTCATCTCCGCGAGAAAATGAGCGGACCGACGGGAAAATCGGATTTCATCAAGACCGTCTGGGGAGTGGGATACCGCGTTGAAAAATAATTACCGGAAGTTAAAATGGAGCCTCATGCTCCGTACTGTGCTGATGGCGTTTTTTTCCCTGGCGGTGGGCTATATCATCCTGGTGGTCCTCATTGACGGCGTGCTCCAGGACAGCTTCCCGGCCATGATCATCAGCCTTCTGATGAAGTTCGGAATGAGCCAGACGGAGGCTGACCGCGTCTACGGCACGGTCTTCATGCAGAACAAAGGTCTCTTTGTGGCGGTAGGCTTTATCATTTTGTTCCTGATCTTTTTCTATCTGGCCATGTCAAAAGTCACCAGGTACCTCAACAGTATCGGTACGGAGATCGAGACTATTTTAAGTAATTCCGAGGCTCCTGTGACGTTGGAGCCGGAACTGAGGCCCATTTCCGAGAAGCTCAACACCCTGAAAATGACGCTGAAACGCCGGGAGTACGAGGCCGTGGAGAGTGAGCAGCGAAAAAATGACCTCGTGGTCTTTCTGGCCCATGACCTCAAAACGCCGCTGACCTCCATCATCGCCTATCTCACGATGCTGGATGAACAGCCGGGGCTTTCCGAGGAGGACAAGAAGAAATACATCCATATTTCCCTGGAAAAATCGATCCGGCTGGGTGAGCTCATCAGCGAATTTTTCGAGATCACGCGCTTCAATCTTCAGGATATCGTGCTTCAGAAGGAAACGTTGGATCTCTCCATGATGCTGGAGCAGCTGGCGGATGAGAGCTATGCGGTGCTGGCAGAGAAATCCCTGACCTGTTCGATCCACACGGACGACAATCTGCTGGTGGACGGGGATCCGGACAAGCTGGCCCGGGTTTTCGATAACCTCTTAAGAAATGCCATCGCCTACAGTTATCCCGGCACGAACATTGACATCCAGGCTTTCGGGGAGAAAAAGGACATCATCATCACGTTTTCCAACCAGGGCGATCAGATCCCGCCCCAGAAGCTGAATTTCATCTTTGAAAAATTCTACCGTGTGGACAATGCCCGCCAGAGCCGGACCGGAGGCGCGGGCCTGGGTCTCTCGATCGCGAAAGAGATCGTGGAGCTTCACGGCGGAGCCATCGCGGCTTCGAGCAGCCCGGTCTGCACCCGTTTTACCGTGAAACTTCCGAGGCATCAGGAGGAGCAGCAGCCCGCAGCGGCGAAAAAATGGGGCCGCATCGCAAAAAATGGAGGAAAAGAATGAAAAGATCCAGGAAAAAGAAGAGCATTGGCGATTTTATCTGGAGGCTCGTCTTTCTGGCGGCGCTGGTCGTTTTCTGCTACTGCGCCTTTCAGCTGGTGACGATCTATCTGGAATATAAGAAAGGTACTGACGAATATTCCTCTCTGGAGCAGCAGTATGTGACGGAGGATACGATAAGCGGCACGACGGAAAACAACACCCCGTCAGGTACCGGCGACGGCACCCGGACTGGCAGCGACGGAAGTGAAGCCACCGACGGCACTTCTGAAACTACTGGAAAAGTCGAGGGTTCCGGCACGGCCGAAGATCCCTACACCACGGGAGAGACCGAGACGGAGATCGAGACCGACGCGGAAGGAAAGACGACCGTGAAGGCTTATCCGGTGCTCAAAAACCCTGTAGATTTTGAGAGCCTGAAAAAGGTCAACGAGGATATCATCGGCTGGATCCGCGTCAACGCGCTGGATATCAGCTACCCGATTGCCCAGAGTACGAACAACGATTATTATCTGCACCGTACCTTTGAGCGGGTGGACAACTTTGCCGGGTGTATTTTCATGGAATATCAGAACCACAGCGATTTTTCCGATAAGAACACAATTATCTACGGCCACAACATGAAGAACGGTTCCATGTTCGGCACCCTCCGGAAATTTTACGAGGACGAAGTCTACGAGAAAGCCCCCTATTTCTGGATTTACACGCCGGACAAGATTTACCGCTATGATATTTTCTCCTGTGCGGAGGTGGCGGTGGACAGCCTGGCCTACCAGATCACCTTCTCCGAGGAGGGAAGCTTTGAGAAATACATCGATGACGCTTACAGCCGTTCCGTAGTAAAGGGAAATGACATCAAGGTGACGGCGGAGGATAAAATCGTGACCCTCTCCACCTGTACAGGCAACGAGTCCACGCGGTTTATCGTCCAGGGTAAGCTCAGCAAAACCTACTGGTCGAAAAAGAAATAAAAAGGGGGTATCCGGAATGGATGAAAAGATTGAGAAGCTGAAAGAATGGATTGACGACAGTGATAATATTGTATTTTTCGGAGGTGCGGGCGTTTCGACGGAAAGTGGAATCCCTGATTTCAGAAGCCAGGACGGCCTTTACAATCAGGAGTATGCCTATCCGCCGGAGACCATCTTAAGCCACACTTTTTTCATGCGGAATCCGAAGGAATTTTATCGTTTTTACCGCAATAAGATGCTGGTTCTGGATGCGAAGCCCAATGCGGCCCACCGGAAACTGGCCCAGTGGGAGAAGGAGGGGCGCCTCAAAGCTGTCATTACCCAGAACATCGACGGCCTCCATCAGAAGGCCGGAAGCAAGGAAGTTCTGGAGCTTCACGGCAGCATCCACCGGAATTACTGCACGCGCTGCGGCAAATTTTTCGATGCGGAATACATGCAGCGGGCTGGGGGCGTGCCGAAATGCGAATGCGGCGGCATCATCAAGCCGGACGTGGTCCTCTATGAGGAAGGGCTGGACATGCAGGTGGTTTCCAAGGCCATCCAGTACATTTCCAGGGCTGACGTCCTCATCGTGGGCGGCACTTCTCTGGTGGTTTACCCGGCGGCCGGCCTCATCGACTACTATAATGGAAAGAAACTGGTGATGGTCAATAAGTCCGTCACCCCGAAGGACGCGGGAGCAGACCTTCTGGTGCAGGGAAGCATCGGCGAGATCTTTTCCCAGATCTGAAAATGAACGGAGAGAAAACAATGGATTACCAGGTGGGAGACATCGTAAAACTGAAAAAACCCCACCCCTGCGGCAGTTATGAGTGGGAAATCCTCCGGGTCGGAGCCGATTTCCGCCTCAAATGCACCGGCTGCGGCCACCAGATCATGGTGGCCCGGAAGCTGGTGGAGAAGAACACGCGGGGGCTGAGGAAAAAAGAAGAGTAAGAGAAAGCGTCAGGAGAAAAAAGAAAAAATTTATTACGTTCAGTGAAAAAGTATCGTCTGAGAAAAAATCTCAGGCGATATTTTTTGGTAAATTCTGCTGAATTATGATGAGTAATCCGTTTACTTTTATACTAAATTGCTTTATACTCTTATAAAACAGGTCTGTGACCTGTACTGGAAAGAGAGAAGGGAGGAAAAAGTTATGTTTTGTCAGGAATGTGGACAGAAATTAGCCGATGGGACAAAATTTTGCCCATACTGCGGAGCGAAGATTCAGGCTGCTCCGCCGCCGGTGGAAGAAACGACAGAGCAGGAAGAAACTGTTGAAGTAAGGCCGGAACCCGAGGAGGAGGCTCCCCCTCCAAAGAATCCGGCTCCCAAGCCGAGACCGAAAACGGCTCCGACACCGGAAGCTCCGCGCCCAGCGCCGGAGCCAGCGCCCAAGCCCGCCGGAAATGGCGGTAAGACCGGGCTTTACGCCATTGTCGGTCTCGTGGCCGTCATCGTTCTGGCTGTGGTGCTGATCAAAGGTGTTTTCGGCGGAGGGACTACCGTATCCGTCATGGACTGCGTGAATGTGACGATCAGCGGTGTGGACGGCAATGGCCGGGCTTACTTTGATTTCGACATTCAGCCCATTTTCGACGCGGTTTCCAAAAAGATGACGCTGACGGAGCGCATGCGGGAGGAGATTCAGGATCTGACGGACGATATTTACAAGGATATCGTGCTCTCCGATGACAGTAACCTTTCCAACGGCGACAAAGTCAAAGTGAGCAGCAGCGTGGACAAGGATCTTCTCAAAGCCTATAAAGTGAAGCTGAAAAACGGCGACAAGACGATAAAAGTAGAAGATCTGGTGAAGGTTCAGGAGGTAAACGTCAAGGACTACGTTCAGGTAGAGTTTTCTGGTTTTGACGGCTTCGGAGCCGTGTATCTGAATCAGGATTATGACGGCCTGATCTCAGCGACGGCTGAACTGATCCGCAAGGCAGACAACTCCGAGGAAGCCGAGGAGTACATTTCAGACTCCCTTCCTTCTGTGATCTACAACATGTCCTGGATCTACGAGGGCGAAGATTACCAGAAGAACGGCAACGAAGTGACCTACCACTGCAGCGGACCGGATTACATCGAGAAATACGGCATTCATTTTATCTATGAGGATGTCACCGCGACGGTGGATGGACTGATTCCGGTGGAGACCCTCTCCCTTGCAGATTATATGAAGCTTTCCTGCGAGGGCATCAATGGCAGCGCCTATGCCCGGGCTGAACTGGACGAGGAAAAACTCCTTGATTACCTGAGTGAGCTTTTTGAAAAAGAGCAGCGCGGAGCCTATGGAGCAGCAGGAGAGAATTTCGATGCGGCCACAGAGGCAGAATCCGCGGTCAACAGCATAAAGAATACCTGGAGAGAAGAGTTTGTCACGATGGCAGATCCCAGTGAGAATCTCTCCAACGGCGATGAAGTGACCGTTACCCTCACTCCGAGCTATACGGATAATAATGAAGTAAATATGGTCGGAGCCGGCTTTACTCTTATTGGCGGAAGCGGCACCTTCACCGTGGACAGTCTGGGAGATTATCACCTGGGTATCACCTCCACGGAGGATGAGGAGCTCAAAGCGTTTCTGGCCCCCTATGAGACAAGTATCGAGGCGGCCTTCGATGAGAAGAAAGACTGGATTAATCAGGATGCTTCCCAGTATGGCTGGGTTGCCTGGGATCAGGTACCGGATGGCAAAGTGACGCCGGTGCTGGAAAAAGTCGATACCGTCACCTGGGACGAGGGCGATTACTACGATGCCGGAAATATGATGCTGGCCGTTTATCATATGAGCCTTCCGGTGCGGCAGTTTGACCGTTCCATGACAACGCTGGATATTTACTACGGAATGAAATTCAACAACGTGGTGAAGACAGATGACGGAAAACTGAATTATGATTACGATCCCGACACCAGTTTCCTGGTAGGGGACGAAAAGCTGAACAGCTGGCTGAGTGACCACAAGAACAATGTGATGGAAAACGGCACCAATGTGCAGGAAGAAGAAGCGGTCGCTGATCTTACCAGCGTGCAGGAGACCGAGGGCGAGACAGAAGAAAACACCACAGAAGCGGCAGTCGAGGCCATTTCCGTGGAAACGCCCCAGGCAGGAACCATCGCGGAGGGCGCAGCCAATCAGGCAGCAGCCACCGTTGTCTACGAGGGTCACACCTACGCAAGATTCGATATCGCTTTGAATTATTCCCAGGCGGAGAAGTTCTGCGAGCAGGCAGGAGGCCATCTGGCAACCCTCACCTCCTGGAGGGAAAACCTGGCAGTACAGAGCATTCTCGATGATGCATCTTACGACGAGTACTGGCTTGGAGCCAGCGACGAAGAATGGGAGGGCAGCTGGAAATGGACCACCGGGGAAGCCTTCGACTGGACTAACTGGGATGACAGCCAGCCCGATAACTATAACGGAGACGAAGATTTCCTGACGATTTATTCCTACTACGGAAGCTGGAATGACCGTTCAGCGGATGAGGAAGACATCGGTTTCGTTCTGGAGATCGATCCCGTGTCCGAGGGAAGCCCCTCCGGAGAATATGACCTTCTCTCCGATCTGGTCGCTTCCGGTTCCCACAACTGTGATATCTGGAAACAGCTCGAAGATCCCTATGGAAATAAGCATTTTGCCAGCGTGGTTCTCGATGCTTCCGAGAATGGCTGGGTGAAATATGAGCTGGACGGAAACTACAACTTCTTCACCGCGACGTTAAGCACCTGTACCGACGCGGAGAGCGACGCTTCCTTTGAGATTGCCATCTGGGGTGACGGAAAGCTTCTCTACAGCCGCTACAATTATCAGAAGACCGACGCGCCGGAGACTATCGCGCTGAATACGACGGGCATCAGTAAGCTTTCGATCAAGATGGCGAACCGGGGAGGCTATAATAACGGTTTCCTTGGCCTGAACGAGGCGAAGCTCTGGAAAAACGGCACGGCGGAGACTTTGCCGGTGCTCGTGGATGAGCTGGGCGATCTGACGCTGATTGACAGCGAGGAGTACGGCGATTACAGTGAAGGCGAGATGTACACCGATGTTTACGGAAATGTCCATGAAAACTGGTACGATTTCGAGGAGGAAGACCTGGGAGCAAGGGCTGTCTACTGGCTCGGCGGCAAATACACCACGTTTGAAGGAACAGTTCTCCCAGGAACGGGCAGTTATGACACAGGAACTCTGAAGATTTTTGCAGACGGCACAGAGGTTTATTCCATTTCTGAGCTGGATGTTTACCAGGGCGGCCAGAATTTTTCTCTGGATGTAAGCGGAAAAGAAACACTGGAGATCGATGGCTATGGAGTGGTCTATGTGGCAGATACCAGATTGGTCCGGGCTGAGAGCGAGACTCTTGCACCGGTGACAGACCGCTACACTTTCCCGGAGCTTCCGGAGGCCGTGGAAGAGCGGGCCATCGATTATCGGATCTATAAAAATAAGAAATACTACCGCTTCGACCAGGGCCTGACCTGGAGCCAGGCAGACGCCTTCTGTAAAGCAGCAGGCGGAACACTGGCAATGCCGAAGAATGCGGCGGAAAACAGCGCCATCTTTGATCTCATTGACGATGGTAATTACGAGTATTACTGGCTGGGAGGCTATAAAGCAGGAACGATCTGGAAGTGGAACGACGGAGAAACCATCAATGCCGACGGTTTCTGGGGCAGCAGCCAGCCGGATAACTATGAAGAGAATGAAAATTACCTCTGCATGTATTCTTACGATGGTTCCTGGAATGATCTTTCCGATCAGAACGAGGGCTTCGTGTTGGAGCTCACGGCGGCAGAACCCGTGGATGACACGGCCGTAATGCTCACGAGCCTGGAATGGCAGGAAAATTATTCTTCTGAGATCGTCAACGGTTATGACGGAGCCAACCTTTATCCCAACAGCGTGAAGCTTTGGGCTTCCGAGGATGCTTATTTCCGGGTAGCCTTAAACGGCGCTTATCAGACCATCAGCGGAATTCTGGACACGGATGGCGGTTCTTCTGTAAATGCAGATTTCTCTCTGGCGATTTTCGGAGACGGAAAGCTTCTCTACAAGAAGGAACATTTCACCAGAAAAGATTCCAGGGAAGTCTTCTCTGTCGATGTTTCCGGTGTGAAGACTCTGACCGTGGAGACGGATAACCCCGGAAGCTATGACGGCGGTTATGTCTATCTCATGGACCCGGAGCTTACCAGGGCGGAGGTGAGTGCTTCCTCCGGTATCGCGAAGCTCTCTGAGCAGGTGCTGGTGGATGGCATTGGCGAGACCTATATCGCCGGACTTTTCCGGGATTCCTACGGAGAACTCCACGACGGCTGCCTGAAGCTTGCCGCAGGAGACGGCGCGAAAGTGACCTACAATGTAGGCGGCGCCTACACAACCCTTTCAGGAAGTATCGCAGCCGGTGATAAGACGAGCTATGAGGGCGGCATTTCCGTGAAGATCTACGGAGATGGAAACCAGCTCTATGAAATCTCTGATTTTGGAAAAATGACGGGAACCCAGAGCTTTGAGGTGGATATCACAGGCTGCCAGGTAGTTGCGATTGAGGCATCAGGCGACTATGATTCCTGTGTTTATGTGACAGACGATCAGCTGAAATAGAAGGAAAGTGAAAAGTTAAGATGAAAAAAGGACTGAAAAAAATCCTGCCGGGCACAGGGGCAGTCCTGCTGGTTCTGGCAGGCGGGGTCATGGCCGGAGCAGCTGGAAAAGAGCAGGAATATATTTTTCCGGAGGTGGATAAGGAGCTTCTGACCGAGGAGGATGTAAAAGACCTCCCGGCTGAGCTCCTGGCCTACGGCCGCTATGAGATCCTGGCAAAACATGGCGAATTGTTTGAATCGGAGGAATTGAAGGAATATTTCGGAAATCAGGAATGGTATTTTGGCTTCCTCTCCGACGAGAAAGAGGTGGAAGGACTCTTAAATGACATTGAGAAAGAGAACCTGGCCTTCCTGGAAAAGAAGGAAAAAGCCGAAGGCGGGTACGAGCTGGATCAGAAGGATTTTGATTACGAGATCGTGAAAAAATGGTTGGAGGGCACTTATGTGGCGGGGGAGGAGACGACCCGGAAGACTTCTGAGAAGAAGACGAAGGAGACGGAGGCTGCAAAAACGGCGGAAACCGAAGCGCCTGCGACAGAAGCTCTGGCAACAGAACCGGCCACTGAGACACCTGCGACAGAAGCCCCGGAAACAGAACCGGTTACCGAGGCACTTGCGCCGGAGCCTGCAACAGAAGCCCCGACAGAGTCTGTGACCGAGACTCCTGAGACAGAGGAACATGTGACCGACGGAAAATTCGAAGATCTCTCCGATGTGGACCTCTTTTCCCTCTCCCAGGACGAGCTGGCAACGACAGTCCGGGAGGAACCGGAGACGGAAGCGGAGAGTGAGACAGAAAGTGAAACGGAAACAGAGAGTGAAATCGAGGCCGACACCCGCAGCGAGTACATTTTCCCGGATATGGATACCCGGTATCTGACCCAGGATGAGGTATCGAAGCTCTCCCTCCAGGCTGTCTGCTATGCCAAGAACGAACTCTACGCCCGCCATGGAAGAAAGTTCCTCTCCCAGGAACTTAAAGACTATTTTAACGATAAAACCTGGTACGAAGGCACCGTGGACCCGGACAGCTTTTCGCCCGGTGTCTTCAACACCTACGAGAACGACAATCTGCTGCTTCTCGTCAGCGCCGAGGAAAAACTCCTGCCCGGCGGCTATGTGCTGGATCAGCAGGGCTACGATATCCATAAAGTGGATACAGCCTGCAAACACACCCTCGGGGAGACAGCGAAGACGGGAGACACCTCCGGGTATGTCTTTGTGGTCATCGATTCCGACAGCATCATGCACGACGATGCCCGGCTGGTAAACGGCAAAGTCGTGGATGCCAACGGAAACGAGATCCCCGGCTGTTACGAGCGTGAGGATGGCCGGGTGGCAGATGCCCTGGGAAACATCATCAATCCCCAGGAAGGCCAGCTGGTAAAAGAAGAAAGCTTTAAAAAATAGTAACGATTCAGAGCCGCACTTCGATTCCGCTACGCTTCATCTCGTTGTGGCTTCTCGCCAAATAGCTTTCCAGTCAAAAGTGTTCGTTCATGCAAGCATGACTCACACTTTTTGTTGAAAACCTGCTTGGCTCTGAATAGTTACAAAAAAACTGCCGCTTCGGAAAGTAAGATTTCCGGGCGGCAGTCTCTTTTTATGCGGTTTTGTGTACTTCTTCCAGCTGGGCGGTGTAGAGCTTGTAGTAGTAACCTTTTTTCGCCATAAGTTCTTCATGGCTTCCGGTCTCCATGATGCCGCCGTCATCAATGTACATGATCCGGTCGCAGCCGCGGATCGTGGAGAGACGGTGGGCGATGATGAAGGAGGTTCGTCCCTGAAGCATGGCGTTGAGGCCGGTCTGCAGGGCTTTTTCCGTCTGGACGTCGATGCTGGAGGTGGCCTCGTCGAGGATCAGGATGGAGGGATCGGAGAGCAGGGTTCTCGCAAAGGAGATGAGCTGTTTCTGGCCCTGACTCAGCATAGAGCCGCGTTCCCGGACTTCCGTATCGTACCCCTCGGGCATCCGGCTGATGAAGTCGTCGGCGCAGACGATTCTGCTGGCTTTGCGGATCTCATCCTCGGAGGCAGTCAGTTTTCCGTAACGGATGTTGTCGCCGATGGTTCCGGAGAAAATGAAACTGTCCTGCATCATGATTCCCATCTGGGAACGGAGAGAGTGGATCGTCACCTCGGAGATATCCTGGCCATCGATCAGCACCCGGCCGCTGTCCACGTTGTAGAAGCGGGAGATCAGGTTGACGATGGTACTTTTTCCGGCGCCGGTGGGGCCGACCAGGGCCACGCTCTCGCCGGGTTTCACCGTGAAGGAGACATCTTTTAAGATCTTTTTCGTCTCGTCGTAGGAGAAGGCCACATGGTCGAAGGTGACTTCGCCGCGGATCGTGGGCATCTCTTTCGCATTTTCCTTGTCGGAAACCGTCACCGGCTCGTCCATGGTTTCAAAGATACGCTCCAGATAGGCGATGTTGTTGATGAAGTTGTTGAAAATGTTTCCCAGGTTCATGATGGGCTGCCAGAAGAAAGAAGCGTAGCTGGAGATCGCCACGATGGTTCCGAGGGATTTGTTTCCCTCTCCGAAAATCACGAGGCCGAAGAGGAAAATCGCGGCCCGGACGCAGACGGAGATCGCGTCGATGCCCGGCCACACCAGGTTGGAGTAGCGGACAGCCGTGTTCCAGGTCCGGCGGCAGTCCTGGGAAAGATCCTGGAAAATCTGGGCATTTTCGTCCTCACGGGCGAAAATCTGGGTGATTCTGGCGCCGACAATGTTCTCCTGAAGATAAGCGTTCAGGTTGGAGTTCTTGTTGGAAACAGCCTGCCAGGCTTTTCGCTGTTTGTTTTTGATCCAGATCATGAAAACTGTGAGAATCGGCACGCCGCAGAGAACGACGAGGGCCAGCTGCACATCCACCAGGAACATGAAAATCACGATGAAAAGCAGATTGAAAGATTCCAGCACGATGTTGATCAGTCCGTTGGAGAGCATATCCGAGACGGAGTTTACATAGTTGACCACGCGGATCAGGATTTTGCCGTGGGGGCGGTCATCGTAATACTGGAAGGGCAGCTTCTGAAGGTGCTCGAACAGGTCTTTCCGGATATCATAAATGATATTCTGGCTCACCTCTACCATGATCTTGCTACGGATCGTTACGAAGATTATGCTGCCCGTATAGAGGGCCAGCAGGGCGATTACCAGAGAAAAAAGCAGTCGGAAATTTTTGTCCGGAATGGCCACGTCCAGGGCGTGCTGGGTGATCATCGGGGCTATGTAGCCGAAGGCTCCGCCAAGGCTGCTTAAGAGAATGGCGATAATCATCCGTTTCTGATATTTCTTAATATAGGAAGAAGCTCTGAGAAGATGACGTATGTCAAATGGTTCTTCGAGAATTTCATCCTGCTTGTAAGTATTTTTTGCCATATTTTTCCACCTCCTTAAAGCTCATCCAGGCCGGTCTGCAGTTTGACCAGCTCGTAATAGTAGCCTTTTTTCGCGAGCAGCTCCTCGTGGGTGCCGCTTTCCTCGATGTAGCCGTCCCGAAGCACGACGATCCGGTCGGCATCTCTGGTTGTGGAGATTCGCTGGGCGATAATCACCTTCGTGCAGGGGAAATCCAGCTCCTTAAGGGAGTGCTGGATCTGCTTTTCAGTCTCCATGTCCACGGCGGAGGTCGTGTCGTCCAGAATCAGGATGGAGGGGCGGATCGCCAGGGCCCGGGCCAGGGAAATTCGCTGTTTCTGGCCGCCCGAGAGGCCGACTCCGCGCTCGCCCACGATGGTATCGTAGCCTTCCGGCATCTTGGCAATGAAATCCGAGGCGGAAGAGTAGCGGGCAAATTTTACCACGTCATTTATCTTGATGGAACCGTCGCCGTAGGCGATGTTACCCTCGATGGTGTCGGAATAGAGGAGCACATCCTGGGTGGCGAGGCCAATGTGGCGGCGCAGATCGTGGAGCCTTAAATTTTCCACGGGAGTGCCGTCAATGAGGACTTTTCCTTCTGTGGGCTCATAGAAGCGGGGAATCAGATTGATAAGGGATGTTTTTCCGCAGCCCGTTTCACCCATGATGGCTACCGTCTCACCGGGATTTACAGTAAAGGAAATGTTATGGAGCACCGGCAGGTCGCCGTCCTCGTACTGGAAGGAAACGTTTTTGAACTCGATTTTTCCGTCGAAGCGGTCCGGATGTTCTTTGGCATCCTCATGATCCTTGATTTTCGGCTCGGAATAGTAAAGCTCCATAACCTTTCTGGATGCGGCGGAGAAACGCTGAAACTCGTTCATGATATTTCCCATCTGACGCATCGGGTTGGCGATGGCCCAGATCAGGCCGGAGAAAGCCACATATTCGCCCATTGTGAGCTGGCCTTTGATGAGGAAAACGCCGCCCACACCCAGCATGACGAGGGGCATCAGGTTGGCGATGGTCTCCACATAGGGGAAAAATTTCAGCCAGACCATAGCGGTAGCCTTGTTTGTCTCGCAGAAATCCCGGTTGGCTTTGTCGAATTTTTCAATCTCATAATCTTCCCGGGCGAAAGCCTTCACCACGCGGTTTCCGGAGATGTTCTCCTGGGCGCAGGTGTTCATCTGGGAAAGTTTTTCACGGAGCAGTGCGTGCATGGGTGCCACCTTATTCCGGAACAGGTAGATGATCCAGAAAACGAAGGGGGCAATCACCAGCAGGCAGAGGGCCATTTTCCAGTTGGTATAGAGGAAAAAGATGGCAGCCGCCGCGAAGAGGGAGAAGGACTCGATGACCATGCGGATGATCCAGGCCACCATATGGCGGATCGCATCCAGGTCTCCCGTGAGTCTCGTCATGAGATCGCCGGTGCGGTAGGTGCTGTAAAAGGTCATATCCTGGCGCTGAATTTTGTCATAGAGGTAGTTCCGGACCCGGTAAAGGACGGTCTGGGACACATGCTCGTAGATCATGCAGACGCCGTAGACGATGACACAGCGAAGGAGCGTGAAGAGCACCATCGCAAGGATGAGCTGGTAAAAAAGATCCCGGTGGGTGCTTAAGTTTTCCCGGGCGTTTTCCCCGGTGAGGAAAAGATCGACGATCTTTCCGGAAAAGTACGGCACGGTCAGCTGTAAAATGTTGTAGACCACGGTGCCGGCCATTCCCACAAAGTAAATTCCGCGGCAGCCCTTCATATTTTCCCAGAGCCACTGGAGTTTTGTTTTCGGGAATGGATTTGTCTCTTGTTTCATAACGCATGCCTCCCCAATAGGTATTTTTAATTTTTGGTCATTGTATCGTATCAATTTTTTTGCGGATGTGATATAATCCGATTATCGAAAAATGGAATATTTCTATTCTCTTGAGCGTATAAAGGAGGACTTATCTCCAATGAAAAATCTGTTTGAGTACAGCGACATCCTGCACTCCCCCATTGAAGCATTCACCTGTGCCACAGAAAACTTTCATCTTCCCGTAGAAGCCCACTGGCACTATTTTATGGAGGTCATTTATCTGCAGGAAGGGTCCGTTCTTGTGACCTGCAACGATGCCTGCAAACGGGTGGAGGCCGGAAGCGTCATGTTCTTCCCACCCCAGGCTGTGCATGCCATCTACGCCGACGGCGGAAAAAGGTTCCGCTATTTCTGTATCAAGTTCAACATGAACCGGATTCGGCTGACGGGAAGCTACCTGCCGGATCTGAATCTTGCTTTTCGGAGAGTCGGTGCGCTGCCCTGTCCGCCGATCCTTTTTACGCCGAAAGACCTGCCGGGGGTGGACCTTGGCGGTTTTTTCGAGGATGTGGAGCGGGAATACCGGGAGAAGCAGTACGGTTATGATGCCAGCATTTACTCCTCCTTTGCTTCTCTGATGCTGAGGATCTTAAGGATTTGGCACTGCCAGGGAATTTCGCTGGATCTGGAGGCTTCCTCCGAGACCGAGGAGAACCGGATTCAGGATATCTTGGTCTATATCGACCGCCATTCACAGGAGAATATCAATATAGAAGAATTGGCTCACCACTACAACATGAGCTATTCCTATTTTGCCAAAATGTTCCTGAAATACTATGGCCAGAGCTGCAAGCAGTATATCGAGTTCATCCGGCTGAACAAGGTGGAAAATTTCCTGCTTTTCACCGATTACGACCTGAACTATATCGCCGCCGAGACTGGTTTCGCGGACTGCAGCCATCTGATCCGGACCTTTAAGAAACATTATCAGATCACGCCAAAGCAGTTCCGCCTCCGAAGCCGTACGATTGGAAACGGCCTTGTGCCAGAGGAGACGAGAGCTGCGGGAAACTAATCAGGACCACCAGCACTCCGGCAAACGGAAATGCCTACGCCCTTGCTGTGGAAGAACCTCTGGCACCTGGGAAGAGCGCTGTCTTTTTCCTTTCTTTTCGAAAAAAAGTGCTTGCCATAAAATCCTTTCTGTGTTATAGTTAAAAACTGTGATATATTATTTTCCTTGTTCCCTGCATGGGTCAGGGGGCCAGAGACCATAAGGAGGTGCGAAGAGCATGAACAAATACGAATTAGCACTGGTTCTGAACGCAAAGGTTGAAGACGACGTTAGAACAGCTACTCTCGAGAAAGTGAAAGGACTGGTTGAGCGTTTCAACGGTACCATCACCAACGTGGACGAGTGGGGCAAGAAGAAACTTGCTTACGAGATCCAGAAAATGAGAGAGGGCTACTACTACTTCATCCAGTTTGATGCTGATGCTGCATGCCCGGCAGAAGTGGAGAAACGTGTACGCATCATGGATAACGTTCTCAGATACCTGATCGTCAGACCTGAAGCATAAATCAATCTGACTGAGAGAAGGAGATTCCATGAATAAAGTTATTTTAATGGGGCGCTTGACAAGAAATCCTGAAGTTCGTTATTCCGCAGGGGACAGTTCCATGGCCATCGCCAGATACACCCTTGCTGTTGACCGCAGATTCACCAGAAGAGGTGAGGACAACAACGGAGCCACCGCAGATTTTATCCCCTGTGTGGCTTTCGGACGCAGTGCTGAGTTCGCTGAGAAGTATTTTCATCAGGGAATGAAGGTGGTAGTCACCGGCCGTATTCAGACCGGCAGCTATGTGAATAAGGACGGACAGAAGGTTTATACGACAGACGTTGTCGTAGAGGACCAGGAGTTTGCGGAGAGCAAAGCATCATCCATGGCGAATGGCAGTAACGGGGGTTACAGCGATTATCAGCCATCTGCCCCGGCACCGGCAGCAAAGCCTGCACCCAGTGCAGCAGTCGGTGATGGATTTATGAATATTCCGGACGGCATTGATGAGGAGTTACCGTTCGACTAAGAAAAGGAGGTTACCACCATGGCTTACAATAAAGCAGAGAAAAGCGATTCTCCCATGAAGAGAAGAGGCGGACGCAGAAGAAAGAAAGTTTGCGTATTCTGTGGCAAAGAGAACAACGAGATCGATTACAAGGATGTTAACAAACTGAAAAGATACGTTTCCGAGAGAGGAAAGATCCTTCCGAGAAGAATTACCGGAAACTGTGCAAAACATCAGAGAGCTCTGACTGTTTCCATTAAGAGAGCACGTCATCTTGCACTGATGCCCTACGTTCAGGACTAATTCATCTATGCATGAGCAGCGCACCATCGAAGGATGGTGCGCTTTCGTTTTATACAGGAGGTGTTTGCTATGACCCATGTCATCCACAAAACCATCAAATCCCGGGCTGACGGCCTGGAGCTCTCCGTGCTGGAAGTCGTTCCGGAAGGAACCTTACGCGGTATTGTTCAGCTGGTTCACGGCATGAGCGAGAACAAAGAGCGCTACCAGCCCTTTATGGAGTATCTCGCAGCCCAGGGCTTTCTCACCGTGATTCATGACCACAGAGGACACGGGGCCAGTGTCCGCCACAAACGGGACTTAGGCTACATGTACGGAGGCGGCGCAGAGGCCCTTCTGGAGGACATTTATCTCATCAACGAGACCCTTCACAAAAAATATCCGGAGCTCCCGCTGATCCTTTTCGGCCACAGCATGGGTTCCCTGGCCGTACGGAGCTTTGTGAAAAAGCACGACGACTGCGTGGATGCCCTCATCGTCTGCGGTTCTCCCTCCAGAAATCCGGGCCGCCCCATGGGCGAGTTCCTGGCAAAAGCGGCGAAGCTGTTCTTTGGCGGCCGCCATGTGTGCAGTCTCATCGAGTCCATTTCCTTCGGCCCCTATGTGGCCCGCTTTGCTGATGAGAAAAACAAATTTGCCTGGGTCTGCTCCGACCGGAAGGTGGTGGAGGCCTATGCGGCTTCTGAACTCTGCGGCTTTACCTTTACTGCGGACGCTTATCTGGCGCTCTTTGAGCTGATGAAACGTACCTACGACAGGAAAGACTGGCGGGTGACGAAACCGGACCTCCCGATCCTTTTCATCGGAGGCGAGGAGGATCCCTGTATCGGCAGCCGGAAGAAATTCGGGGAGGCCATCCATACGATGGAGGCAGTCGGCTACCGGAAAGTAAAAGGCCATCTCTACCCCGGCATGCGCCACGAGATCCTCAACGAGACCGGCAAACAGCAGGTTTTCCGTGAAATCCTCCGGTATTTATCAAAAGAAGGATTTTAAGCTTCCATAACTCTCAAAAAAATGGTATGATTGGAAAGTAAGCATCCATTAACGTATCAGGCAGACGCAGGAGGCCTGGCTTTCTGCGACTGTATACAGGAGTTGGATATGAAAAAGACGAAAATCAAATATAAGGGAAAACTGAAGTCTTACATGCAGTGGCCGGTGGTCTTCCTGGTGATCATGGCAATCATGAACGTGGTGGTCTATACTGTTTCCATCAGAGCCGGGTTCGTTGTGTCAGGTTTTCTGGCACTCTTCGTGGTGCTGTCACTGCTTCTGATTTTCCGGCACAGGCCTCTGATCCTTAATGATCTGATCTCCTTTGCCACCCAGTACGGCCAGGTACAGAAGACCCTTCTGGATGAGTTCAGCATCCCTTATGCTCTTTTGGATTCCGATGGCAGGCTCATCTGGATGAACGAGGAATTTTCCCTTACCGTGGGAAAAGACAAAGACTACAGGAAAAACATCCAAACCCTTTTTCCGGAGATCCACAGCGGCACCATGCCGGGCTTAAAAGGCGTAAAAGAGATCGAGATCCACTATGAGGACAGAGATTTCTGTGCCCGCCTTCAGCGCGTTTCCGTGCAGAGCCTGGAGGAAGCGGTGAATATTATCGAGATTCCCCAGGATAGGAATTATGTCATTGCGCTGTACCTTTTTGACAATACGGAGCTGAACCACTATATTCAGGAAAATCAGGACCAGAAAATGGTTCCGGGACTGATTTATCTGGATAACTACGACGAAGCCCTGGACAGCGTGGAGGAGGTGCGCCGCTCTCTGCTGGTGGCTCTCATCGATCGAAAGATCACGAAGTATATTTCTAACTATGATGGCATTGTTAAGAAATTTGAGACGGACAAATATTTCATCGTCATCAAGAACAAATATCTGAAGGAGCTGCAGGCCAACCGTTTTTCTCTTCTGGAGGAGGTCAAGGCTGTCAATATCGGAAACGAGATGAGCGTGACCTTAAGTATCGGTATCGGCATCAACGGCGGCAGTTACCAGCAGAACTATGAATTTTCTCGAATCGCCATTGAGCTGGCTCTTGGCCGCGGCGGCGATCAGGCGGTAGTAAAAGAGAACGACAAGATCTCCTACTACGGCGGAAAATCCCAGCAGATGGAGAAAAATACCCGCGTGAAGGCCCGTGTGAAAGCTCAGGCGCTCCGGGAATTTATCGAAAACAGCGAGGAAGTCGTGGTCATGGGCCACAAGATCACCGACATCGACAGTCTCGGTTCCGCCGTCGGTATTTACCGGGCGGCAAAAATGCTGGATAAGAAGGCTCACATCGTGCTGGGTGACATCAACAGTTCTATCCGGCCCTGGGTCAACATGTTCCGCAACAGCCGGGATTTCGACGAGGATATGTTTATCACCCACGAGCAGGCAGAGGCCATTGTCAATCCGCAGACCGTTCTTGTGGTTGTGGATACGAACCGCCCGTCCCTCTGTGAGTGTGAATCCCTTCTGAATATGACGAAAGTCATCGTGATTCTCGATCATCATCGCCGTTCCAGCGATGTTATCGAGAATGCGGTACTCTCCTATATCGAGCCCTTCGCTTCCTCCGCCTGTGAGATGGTGGCAGAGATTCTCCAGTATTTCACAGACGATGTGCGGCTGAAAACCGTGGAAGCGGACTGTATTTATGCCGGTATCATCGTAGATACCAACAACTTTGTGGCAAAAACAGGCGTGCGTACCTTTGAGGCGGCAGCCTTCCTTCGCCGGAGCGGAGCCGATGTGACGAGAGTCCGCAAGCTCTTCCGGGACGATATCACCTCCTACCGGGCAAGGGCAGAGGCGGTGCGCCGGGCGGAAATTTTCATGCATGAGTATGCGATTTCCCGCTGCCCCAGCGAAAATCTGGAGAGTCCCACCGTGGTGGGCGCCCAGGCGGCCAACGAGCTTCTGAACATCGTGGGCATCAAGGCTTCCTTTGTACTGACGGAGTTTCAGGGAAAAATCTATTTCAGCGCCCGAGCCATCGATGAAGTTAACGTGCAGATCATCATGGAACGTCTCGGCGGCGGCGGCCATCAGAATATCGCCGGAGCTCAGCTTTCCGATGTGACCATGAGTGAAGCCATCAATAAATTAAAAGAAGTTCTGACAAAAATGACAGAAGAAGGAGCGATCTAACAATGAAAGTAATCTTAACAGCAGATGTAAAATCTCTTGGAAAAAAAGGCGAGATCGTCGATGTAAGTGACGGATACGCCAGAAATATGCTGCTTCCCAAGAAACTCGGCGTGGAAGCAAACGCGAAAAATATCAACGATCTGAAGCTTCAGAAGGCCAACGAGGACAAAGTGGCAAAAGAGATCCTGGAGCAGGCCAGAGCCCTGGCAGCTGATATCGCTGAGAAGTCCATCACCGTTTCCATCAAAGTCGGTGAGGGCGGCAAGACCTTCGGTTCTGTTTCCAGCAAGGAGATCGCCGAGGCAGCCAAGGCGCAGATCAATCTGGAGCTTGACAAGAAGAAAATCCAGCTTCCGAGCCCGATCCGTACTCTGGGTGTGACCATGGTTCCGATCAAGCTTCACCCGAAGGTAACTGCTGAGCTGAAGGTTCATGTAAAAGAGGCTTAAGAGAATGGAAGAAGCGCTGATCAAACGGGTTCTGCCCCATAGCGTGGAGGCTGAGCAGTCCGTCATCGGTTCCATGATCATGGACCGGGATGCGATCATGACAGCCTCGGAAGTCATTACAAGTGAAGATTTTTACCAGAGCCAGTATGGTGTCCTTTTCGACGCCATGCTGGAACTTTATAATGAGGGAAAACCGGTAGATCTGGTCACTCTGCAGGAGCGCCTGAGGGAAAAAGATGTGCCGCCGGAGATCAGCAGCCTGGAATTTGTCAGAGACCTTCTGGATGCGGTCCCCACCTCGGCCAACGTGCGCCATTACGCCACGATCGTCCAGGAAAAATCCATGCTCCGCAAGCTCATCAAGGTCAACGAGGACATCGCCAATACCTGTTATCTCGCGAGGGAGAAAACGGAGGATATTCTCGAAGAGACGGAGAAAAAGATCTTTGACCTTCTCCAGTACCGGAGCACCGGCGATTTTGTTCCGATCAAGCAGGTCGTCTTAAATGCCCTGGATAAGATCGAGAAAGCTTCCAAAAACAAGGGAACCGTCACGGGTATTCCCACCGGTTTTATCGATCTGGACTACAAGACCTCCGGTTTTCAGCCCTCGGACCTGATCCTGATCGCGGCCCGTCCTTCTATGGGAAAAACGGCTTTCGTCCTCAACGTGGCCCAGCATATGGCCTTCAAGGAAGGAAAGACCGTCGCGATCTTCAGCCTTGAGATGTCAAAGGAACAGCTCGTAAACCGTCTGTTCTCTCTGGAATCCAAGGTCGATTCCCAGGCCCTCCGAACCGGAAACCTTACCGATGAGGACTGGGCGAAGCTCATTGAGGGAGCCGCTGTGGTCGGAAAATCCAACCTGATTATCGATGATACACCGGGTATCTCGATTGCCGAGCTTCGGAGTAAATGCCGGAAATTCAAGCTGGAGCACGATCTAGGCATCATCATCATCGACTACCTGCAGTTGATGAGCGGCGGCAAACATTCCGAGTCCCGCCAGCAGGAGATCTCCGAGATTTCCCGATCCTTAAAAGCCGTGGCCCGAGAACTCAACGTCCCTGTAGTTGCCCTGTCTCAGCTTTCCCGAGCCGTAGAGCAGCGTCCCGACCACCGTCCGATGTTGTCCGACCTCCGAGAATCCGGAGCCATCGAGCAGGATGCCGACGTGGTTATGTTCCTCTACCGAGACGACTATTACAACAAAGACACCGACAAGAAAAACATCGCTGAAGTCATCATCGCCAAACAGCGAAACGGCCCTATCGGAACCGTTGAACTCGTATGGCTGCCGAATTATACGAAGTTCGCGAATATGAAAAAGTAGAGCCGTGCAAACGGACATATGGAAATCCCCACCCTGCTTGCAGGAGTGGGGGTTTTTATATGGACGTTTATAGGGCGAAGCCCGACAGCGACATGAAGCGAAGCGGAATGGAGCTGAAGCACGGCTCCCAGTAGTGAGCAGCCAGACATATGAAATTCCCCACCCTGCTTGCAGGAGTGGGGATTTTTATATGGACGTTTATAGGGCGAAGCCCGTCAGCGACATGAAGCGAAGCGGAATGGAGCTGAAGCACGGCTCTCAGTAGTGAGCAGCCAGACATATGAAAGTCCCCGCCCTGCTTGCAGGAGTGGGGATTTTTATATGGACGTTTATAGGGCGAAGCCCGACAGCAACATGAAGCGAAGCGGAATGGAGCTGAAGCACGGCTCCTTTGCAGGCTTTATTCCTGCAAGGGAGCTTTTTTTCTATAAAAAAACGCAAAAAACGCGCGTTGCGAAAAGAGGAGAAATAGGCTATACTGGCGGCAAGTTACTCGTGTAATGAGAACTATAAATGGGGCAATAACAGTGGAGGGAAACATGAACAGAAAAAGTTGGGAAAAAATTTTTAAAGATCCTGGCGCAGACTACAGAAGCAAACCGTTCTGGTCCTGGAACGGAAAAATGGATGAGAAGGAGCTCTTTAGACAGCTCGATATTTTAAAAGAAATGGGATTCGGGGGAGCTTTTATGCATTCGAGAGTTGGCCTGGCTACCGAGTATCTGGGCGACGAGTGGATGAGGATCGTGGAGAAATGCCTGGAGTACGGCAAGAAAATCGACTTCGATCTCTGGATCTATGACGAGGATCGCTGGCCCTCAGGAAGTGCCGGAGGCATCGTGACTCAGAAGAAGGAAAACCGGAGTCACCGTCTACAGCTTCACATCCTGAAAGCTTCAGAGGGCGACGCTTTTCTGAAGGAAAATCAGGAAAAAATGATCGCTGCCTACCAGTGCATCCTGGAAGGCCATGAGTACCGGGAGCTTGCCGTTTATGAGGGCGGAGAACCGGAGGAGGGAAAAAACATTCTGGCGATCACGCTGGAGGAATCCGAACTGAATGACAACTATAACGGCGCTACCTATCTGGACACGATGAAAGCAAGTGCAGTGGATGATTATCTGGCGTCAACCCATGATAAATATCACAAAGAACTCTCCAAGGATGCGCTGGAGCGCGTCAGAGGAGTATTCACGGACGAACCCCACAGAGGCGCTTTCCTGTGCGATTTCTCAGAGGGAAATCAGAAATCCATACCCTACACGGATGAGCTTTTCAGCGCCTTCAAGGAGCGTTACGGCTATGATCTGAAGGAGCACCTTCCGGAAATTTTCCTGCGGGAACAGGGCAAAACCTTTTCCGGCGTAACGCTGGATTATCTGGAGCTGGTACAGGATTTCTTCCTGAAAAATTTCCTGAAGAAGATCCAGGACCGCTGTCAGGAGTACGGCTGGCTTTTCACCGGTCATCTTCTTCACGAGGATACGCTTTCTAACCAGACCTGTATGCTGGGTTCTCTGATGACCGGTTATGAATATATGGATATCCCCGGAATCGACCTTCTGGGCGAGAGAACCAGCTGCTGGTGGATTGCCAAACAGCTGAGTTCCGTAGCGCATCAGATGAATAAGAAAAAGATGCTCACAGAGCTTTTCGGCTGCACGGGCTGGCAGATGAAGTTTGAAAATTATAAATCCATAGGAGACTGGCAGGCGCTGATGGGAATCAACCTCTTCTGCCCGCATCTTTCCTGGTACACGATGAAGGGCGAGAATAAGAGAGATTACCCGGCAAGTATTTTCTATCAGTCCGCCTGGTATAAACAGTATCGTTACATGGAGGATTATTTTGCACGTTTCCATGTGGCTACGGACGGAACGCCCTCTGACTGTAAGCTTTTGGTCATGAATCCCATCGAATCGGTATGGGCGCGGACTTACACCGGATGCTTCCAGTGGATTCAGAGCAACGATGAGGGAATTTCCGCCATTGAGAGACAGTATGAGGAAACCTTCCGGATGCTGATGGGAGCAGGTATTGACTTTGATTATGGCGAGGAGCGGATTCTGGCCGGTCATGGCAGTGTGGAAAATGGAAAATTAAAGGTTGGTTCCTGCACCTATGACAAGGTCCTTCTTTCCGGTGTGGAGACTATGAAGGAGAGCACCTGGAAGCTTCTGAAGGAGTTCGTGGCTCAGGGCGGCAAGCTCATCGTTGCAGGAAAAGCGCCGGAGATGATTCATGCGGAACCGGATGCACGGATGACGGAGCTGATGGAGCACGCAGAGAAGATCCCCTTCACCAAAGAAGCGGTGACAGAGAGCTGTGCTTTGGAGGCGCCTCTTTACCAGCTGGAAAATCATGGCCAGCAGGTTTATATCCAGAGCTATCGGAAGGAGGATATGATTACCTTTATTCTCCTGAATATGGACAGGGATCATTCTGCAAACGACATTTCTCTTACCCTGAACGGCGAAGGAAGAGTCGAAGAGTGGAACGCGAGAACCGGCGAAATCCGCGAAGTGATGGTTTCAGACGGAAAGGCAGAGCTTTGTCTCTCCTTACTGCCCGGAGAGGAGAAGATTTTTGTGCTGCAAAATGGTGAGAACCTTCTGAAGCAGAAGGAATTTTCCTACAAGCTCTCCGAGAAAAACGTGGCAGCTCTGGATCGGGCGGACGTTTACCTGGATGACGAGTGCGTGGCAAAGGACGGGGATGTCTTAAAAGAAGACCGGCTGATCCGTGATCGCCTGGGCTATCCATGGAGAGGCGGCGAAATGATGCAGCCCTGGTATATTGAGAAATATTATCAGGAAGAACTGAAACAGAGAAGAAATGTGAAAAATGTCTTCCATTTTGTGATCGAGGAGCTTCCTGAAGGATTGGAGCTGGCTGTCGAGGCGGAGGAGCATACGGAAGTCCGGCTCAACGGCACACTGCTGAAAAAAGAGGCAGATTTCTGGATCGATACGGCCTTCTCGAAGTTCCTTGCCGGGAAGTCCTGCCTGAAAGAGGGAGAAAACGAGATCACAGTCACCTATTCCTATGGAAAAGACAGCGGTCTGGAGGCCATTTACCTGCTGGGCGATTTCGGAGTGAAGCTCTCCGGAAAAGGCGTGGAGGAGAAGGTTCATCTCATCAGCCTTCCGGATAAACTTCATGCCGGTAATATTGTGCCGCAGGGTCTGCCCTTCTATTCCGGTTCGATCACCTATGAGCTGGATCAGCCCGTGGAAGGAAAGGTATCGGTCACTCTTGACGAGATGACAGCAGCCGTGTGCATGCTGCACGGAGATACGGATGAGATCATCGCCTTTGCTCCCTATGAGGCAGCCGTGACGGGCCTTAAGAGTATCGAGATGGTATTTAATAGAAGAAACACCTTCGGCCCGCTCCATGTGCCGGTTTCTTACCGGGGAAGCTATGGACCGGACACCTTCTTAAAGACCGGAGATTTATGGGAGGATGAGGTACAGCTCTATTCTCAGGGCCTGCCCGAGAAGGTTACACTCCGAAAAATCGACTGAGAACCTGCTTTTCTTAGCGAATCTTGCGATTTCTTTTCGTGTTCATGCTGCGGAAAATGTGTTACACTGATTCTGTAAGTGCAAGAATGAACATGAAGGGGAGAAAGATTTCATGGATGAAAAAAGGTATTTGATCTCTGATGCAGCCAAAGTCGTTCAGGCAGAACCTCACGTCCTCCGCTACTGGGAGGAAGAGCTGGAGCTTCCGATCCAGAGGACGGAGCTGGGGCATCGTTACTATACCGAGGAAGATATTCAGACCTTTCAGAATATTAAGGAACTAAAAGAACGGGGATTTCAGCTGAAAGCCATCAAGGTACTGCTGCCGGAGCTTAAGAAACGAAAAGCAGATTCTTCTGCCGAGATCATCGATCTGGAGCAGAAATTGGCAGAGCAGGAGAAGGAGAAAGCGGAGCCCGAGGGAAATATCACAGTCTTCCCGTTGAATCCGGATCTGGACAGGTTTCAGCAGTTTGAAACTATCATGACTTCCCTGTTTCGGCAGACCTTAAAGGAGAACAACGAGGAACTGGAAAATCGGATTTCCGATTCGGTCATCCATGGAATGGACGTGCTGATGCAGCTTAAAGAGGAAAAGGAGGAAGAACGGTTCCGCCGCCTGGACGAGACGATCCGTCTCCATCAGAAAAACGGAACCCTCGTGGCAGCGGCCAGAGAGCCAGGCCTTTTCCAGCTGTTTCGCAGGAAAAAGAAATCCGCAGTTGACATGACAGGAGCAAAAAGTTAAAATCAGTTTACCATATCAGACAGGCTTTCCGCTGTCTCTTTCAGAAGAGATATGCGGGAAGCCTGTCTGCATGATGAGCAAAAAAGAAAAGAGGATAAAACAATGGAATTTCTTCCAAATCCGAAACAGATGGAATATCATACAGGTCATTTTCTGCCGGGATCCCAGACAAAAATTGTGCTCTGCGGCACAGAGCCGGGAGCCTTTCTCTATGCACAGATGCTTCAGAAGGAGCTTAAGGAGGAGGCAGGTCTTTCTCTGGATATCTTAAGAGCGCTGTGCCCGGCGGAGAGCGGAGATATCGTCCTGTGCCTGGATCAGAAGCTCGAAAAAGATCACTATCAGCTGGCCATTGAGGAGGATAAGATCTCTTTGGTGGCAGGCAGCGACGAGGCGCTCTGCAACGGCGTACAGACCCTCTGCCAGGTAATTCAGCTTCACGGTGCGGTTCTTCCCTGCCTTTCCATCACAGACTGGCCGGATCTTCAGAACCGCGGCTACTATATGGACTGCTCCCGGGGCCGTGTGCCGAAGCTTTCCTATTTAAAAGAGGTGGCAGATCTGCTCTGCCGGTTCAAAGTGAATCAGTGGCAGCTCTACATCGAGCATACCTATCTTTTCCGGGGACTTTCTGAGGCCTGGAGAGAGGATACCCCGCTGACGGCCGAGGAGATTATGGAGCTGGATGCTTACTGCGCGGTCCGCCATATCGAGCTGGTGCCCTCCCTTTCCAGTTTCGGCCATATGTACCGGATTCTCAGCACCAAGACCTGTTGCGAGCTCTGCGAACTGCCGGATTCCGAGAAAATCCCCTACAGCTACACTTATGCGGGCCAGCACCACACGCTGAACGTTTCCCATCCGAATGCTCTGGATTTTATCAAGGGACTGATCGACGAGTACCGCCCGCTTTTCCGTACGAACAAGTTCAATATCTGCGCGGATGAGACCTTCGACCTGGGAAAAGGAAGAAGCAAGGCTCTGGCTGAGGAAAAAGGCGAGCGCCAGCTCTATGTGGAGCATGTGAAAGCTCTCTGCGAACATCTGGTGGCCCAGGGCTGTGTGCCGATGTTCTGGGGCGATATCATGTATCGCTGGCCGGAGAGCTGCGGGGAGCTTCCGAAGGAGACCATCTGCCTGAACTGGGGCTATGCGCCGGATCAGCCCGAGGACGCCATCAAGGCCATCGCCGAGAGCGGAATTACCCAGTATGCCTGCCCGGGCGTCTGCGGCTGGAATATGTGGATGCCGCTGCTCGATTTTGCCTACCGGAACAACCGGGCCATGTGCCGTCACGCCCATAAGTACGGGGCTGTGGGTCTTTTGAACACCGACTGGGGCGATTACGGTCATGTGAACGATTACCGCTTAAGTATTCCGGGCATCCTTTACGGAGCTGCTTTCAGCTGGAATGCGGAGGAGGTTCCCTTTGATGAGATCAACGAGGCGATTTCCAGACTGGCCTACGGGGATACCTCTGGAAAAATCGTGAGCGGCATTGCTCATTTTTCCGATAATGAGATGTTCCAGTGGTCTCAGGCTGTAAACTGGATGGAAGGCGATGAAAAACGCCGGGCGGAGATTCTGGAAGAACGGAAATACACGAAGGAACGGGCAGAAAAAGCCAACAGAGAGGTGAAAAAAGCCCTGGAAGAGATCTATGCCTGCACGCCTTATATGAGCGCCGGAAGAAAAGCTGTCGTACAGCTCTTTGCTGTGACCGGAGAGGGAATCTGTATTTGGAATGAGATCGGAGCCTGGCTTATGGAGCACTCTGAGGAAGAAGGTCGGAAACTGGCCGAAAGACTGGAAAACTGGCTGGAGCACTATCGCCGGGAATGGCGTGAGATCAGTAAGGAGAGTAGCTTAGCTGTGCTGACTGGAATGGTGGTACGGTACGCAGATTTGCTCAGGGGGCGCTGACGTCCAGCGCGGACCGCCCATAACCAGAAGAAAATGAGTCTATTGCAAATAAATTTGCATAGGCTCATTTTCTTCTGCTTGCGCGCTGGACTGTTGATAAAAAATAAAACCGCCTGGTGTCGGGAAAACACCAGGCGGTAAGGGAAAGAGAACTGCCACGCATCAGAGGCAGCTTCTATCCAAGAAACGGGAGATTACTCACCCGGATGGATAGCTTCATTCGGGCACTCTGCCTCGCAGGTACCGCAATCCAGACATGCGTCAGCATCGATTACATATTTTCCATCACCCTCGCTGATAGCGTCAGCCGGACAGACTGCTGCACAGGAACCGCAGGATACACACTCATCAGAAATTACATATGCCATAATTATTTACCTCCTTGTAAATGTACATGTATTGGTTCGCTCTGAACCTTACCGCTATTTTAATACATTTGCTCGAAATATACAAGTGAAATCTTTGTATTTCTTTCTTTTTAAAAATGTCAATATTAAATGCGACACTTTTTTAACTTTTTTCAACTGATTTTCCGGATCTCCTCTTCAAACAGTTCGCCCGCTGAATGATAGCCGTGGATCTTACGCGGATAATTATTCACCCAGCTTTCAATCGCAGATATTTCTTCATCCGTTTTTTCATCGAAGTTTGTTCCTTTTGGAATATGTCTTCTGATCATTTTATTTGTCACTTCGTTGCTTCCTCTTTCATAGCTGCTGTACGGATGACAATAATATGTCTTTGTCCTGCTGCCTGCTCCCAGTGCTGACCGTTCAATTCCTTCACAGTCTGCAAATTCACTTCCGTTATCCATCGTAATCGTTTTAAATACTTGTTTGAACATATCGCCCCACTTTCTTTCGATCACATCCAGCGCGTTGACAACTGCTGCCGCCGTATGCTCTGGCAACTTCATCACAATTTCATCGCGTGTTTTTCTTTCAGTCAACACAAGAAGACTGTTCTTTGATTTCCCGCGCTTTCCTTTTACCGTGTCCATCTCCCAGTGTCCAAACTCTTCGCGTGTTTCAATTTCTTCCGGTCTTTTTTCTATACTTTCACCCGCTGACGCTCTTGCCTGCGTTTTCTTGACCTTTTTGTATGTGCGTTTCTTATTCTTTTTAACCGGAAGATTTTTATTTGTCAGGTGTAGAAAGATCCCTTTATCAATATAACTGTACAGTGTTGTTGTGCAGATCATCACGCTGAATTCGCTTTCTTTTTGTTGTGCCTTAATTTCCCCCAGTACCGCCGCCGGACTGTAATCTTCTTTCACGATCTTTTCTTCAATATAATTTGCCAGTTTGATGTCATTCCCGATCTTCAGGCTGCCCCCTTTGCTTTTCAGATTTTCTTCATATTTATCATGTGCAATATCAGGGCTGTATCTTTCTTCCGTTGTCAGATCTGAATTAAGCGCAGTAAAACGTCCTCTTTTTAACTCTCTGTATATCGTGCTTCTATGCACATGTAGCATGTCCGCGATCTCTTTGATTTTTACTCCCGCTTTTATCAATGCTTCAATTCTGATCCGGTCTGCTTTTGTCAAATGTTTGAACGTTCTTTCCATCTCCGCTTTCTCCTTCTATAAAAGAAGCCGCAGGCGATGATCATGATCGTCTGCGGTTCCTTGTAATTTATACAGCCTTATTTATCCCTTAATATTTTTTCGACAATTAGTTTTTCAATATAGTCAGGGCAACTTCTTTCCCCATTTTCCCAGTTTGTCAGCGTTCTATATGGGATTTCTAGCCACTCTGACAATTCTTTTCTGCTCATATTTTTCTGTTTGCGTGCTTCTTCTATTTTCATTCTATCCGCTTCCTTATATTCTGCATCCTTTTTCAATCATTTCATTGATAATGCTTCCGTCATAACCGTTTCCGTAATATTTGAAGATAACGCTTCCATCGTCAAATACTATCCAGTCACAATTAGTATCATTTAAAATTCCATCAAGTGCAACATTGGTCGGCACCTCATGCCCGAACATTGAAAAATAACCAGTAGCTTCATCTATTGATGCAAAACTAAAAACTTCCCCGCCTTCTTCTTTGCATATCATGGTATAATCATGCTTTGTGTATCCTTTTACAGCTTTCATTTTCTTTGCACCTCTTGTCTTTTATTTTTTTCCTGCTATAATCTAATTAAGCACTTGGGGCGGTTAGCAGGAATGTTTAGGTATCCGCCCCCTGTGTGATCCCTTATTCTATTTTATTTTCTTATTTCTTCAAGTATTTTATCAATATGTTCCACGGTATGTATTTCTCCGTTTGTCCTTGCTACTTCTCTAATTGATACCAACATCGCTATTAAATCGGCTTTGCTCATTTCTTCGTTCTCCATTGTTTTCTCCTTTCCTGCTGTTCCCTTGTTACAATTATATTATATACCCATTGAGCCTATATGTCAATCTTTTTTTACTCATTGAGCTACTTTTTTGCAAAGAAAAAACACTATGATTCCATAGTGTCATCTTCTTCCAGCAGATCATCAACCGTCACATTCAGAACCTTTGCAAATAGCTTCAATTCGTAATCGGTCACAAACCTTGTCCCTATTTCAATTCTACTTATACTGTCGCGTTCCAGTGTTATCCCTTGCAACTGAATTTTCGCAGCCAGTTCCATCTGCGTCATTCGTTTTTTCAATCGTTCAATCCGAATCCTGTCACCGCATAGATTCTTTTTGCCTTTATAGGTGTATATCTTCATCCTTCATTCTCAATCCCTTGTGTTAATGTTCAGCATCATTCTTGACATTAGCACTTTTTTCACCTATATTTGTGTTAATGATCAGAATTACGGAAAACTGATCAAATATTATTATATAACAAAGGGGGCTTTTCCTATGTTTGGTAAAAAAGCAGATGACAAAATCGCCAAGAAACAGGTGGAGCAGGAAGCAAAAGACAAGGCGGCTATGGAAAAATTCGGTGTTGATTTCGACAGTTACACTTCGGACGACATCAAAGAAAAGAATGTCGCATCCCTTAAAGAAATCGCATCCAGCCTTGCAGGTTCAAAAATGTATTCTTTCGGAAGTCTTTTAAGCGGAAATTCAAATGAAACTTTCGCGCTGGAAATGTCACGCGCACAGGTTGAACAGAATTTCATTCTTATGCGTCAGAATGAAGAAATTATCCGCCTGTTGAAACAGATCGCAGAAAAATAATTTTCTTCTTTTTTGTACATATTGTCATCGCATAGATCCCGATCAGTATCATGTATTTGATCTGTTTTCGTGATATTGCACAAAAGGCAGCGACCGTTCTTTGATCGCTGCCTTTTCATTATTCCATTTTCTTACCTTTTAGATACTCACAAAACAGCTTGTCTTCCTCTTCGTCTGCTTTCTTTGCTGCCGTTGTTATTGATAACATAAAAATAGTTGTCACAGATCCAAACGCCGCAGACACGATCGCTGTGACGATGTACGATACCGGAACCATCGTTATTCCTCCGGAATAAATTCTGTGTGTTCTGGATCTCCTGAAATCCAGTACCCGTCTGTCGTCTTGTAAAGTACCCTGTCACCGATCTTTGCTTTCTTCTCGACATTCTTTTCATCAAACATCGTCACGCCACAAATTGCATCGTCTTCAAACGAAGGTCTTCTGCGAAGGCGAAGCCTTCCATCAAACACTCTGCGGATCGTTCCATGTACTTCTTCTTCGCTTCTTGTTGCTGCCGCCGCTGCTTCAACGTCTTCTGCTGTGATTTCATCCATTATTTTTTTCACTTCTTCAGCCGGAACTTCGCCAACTTTTTCCCCGTTTTCATCATATGCATTCACAGATCCATCCGGTTTTTCTTCCAGTGCCGCATCATCAGGAACGTCATCTGTCACTTCAACTTTCAACGGATACAGCTTTACGCCTTCTTCATCCCATACTGACAAGCCATTCTTTTCTGCTTCCTTTTTTGCGTTCTGGATTGTTTTGTATCCCTTATTTACTTTTTTATCGAAAGTGTTTCCAACATAAAGCATCTGTTTCCCTCCTTCCTATTTTGCTTTCAGGTAACTGATTGAACTGAATCCGATATACTCCACTCCATCAAGCGTCACAGTAATGTATAACCATTTCGTTCCATTCGATGTATTATAATAGCCGTAATTATGCACTGTGGTTCCTTTCGGAATGCAGCATAAAGCCTTTTTGTTCTTTCCAGCGTCGTTTCTGCAATACAGATCAGCTGTTGTGACGTAGGATCCCGCCAGCTTCTTGTCGTACTCTCTCGCATAGCATGTTGACTTGACTGTTTTGCTGATGGTCTGATCTGCTGGCTGTGGCTTCGCAGTTGTTGCCGCTGATCCATTCAGAATTCTGTTTACTTCTTTCTGAATAGTATCCGGATCATAACCGCTTGCCGAAAGTGCTTTTCTTCTTGTTTCTCCGTTCCCCCACTGTCCCGCAATTACTTCATGCGCTACGGTTGACACGCTCTTTCCCGGCGTATTTACTGGCTTGCTTTCCGCCTGATCGCTGTCATATTTTGGTGTGATAAATCCTCGAATATATCTTCCATTCAGTGATACAGTTCTTTTCTTCACGCTGTCTCTGTAATTGCCTTCGGTAACGACAAAATATCCTGCTGCTTGATTAACGTATGTAACCGTTCCAACATGTTTCGGTGTTCCGGTATTATCACCCGCACCGTTATCCTGCCAGTCATACATCACCGCTTCGCCCAGCTTCGGAACGTGTGCGTCATTTTCTTCCCATACGCCCATCTGCTTCGCTCTTTCAATCAGATAATAGCAGCTGATTTCAATCGGCATAATTGCCGTATATTTTAGCGCAACAGCAAGTGCCGACCAAGTGCAAGCACACCACTCCCATTCATACGCCATTTTTGTCCCGCGTGGGAATGCACCTGTGAAACTATTGTAAATATCAATAATTGATTTATATGATCCGTCCGCTTCATTTTTTCCGATCCAGCTTTCTACTAGATCCACAACTGCTTGTCTTGAATACATTTTTACACCTTCTTCCCCTGATTTATCCACATTGTCCACAACATACTGTTTAATCCACCGCACGCAACACTGATGTCTGCTTTCAAACTTTTTATCCCCCACCTGATTATCATTGCTTGTATCCTTTTGATCCAAGATCAACGATGCATACACTGTATCAGGTGTATATGGCTTTTTCGCTCTCGCAAAAATTCGTTTTACTGGTTTCAAGCCACCAAGATGTTCTATTTCGCACCACATCATCTGTGCCTGTATATTATCAACGCCATATGCTTCAGCTTCAGCGATGTATTTTTCCATCAGTTCCTTGAATAAATCATCCTGACACTTCTTTCCTGCATCCGTTGTGATAATCGCAATCAATGCAGCCTTTTCTTTTGCTGTCGGATTCCATCTTGTAGCTTCCCAGTCTACTGACAGTTTCTTTTCGATTCCCGCTGTGTCAGCAGTCCTGAAGGCTTTCGGATCTGCCTTCAGGATCATCTGACACAATCTTCTGCCTTCATTCCCATAATTTTGCGCCCAGCCTAATGTACACGTTTTTTCATTGTCTGCATTTGCTGCTTTTCCGGCATACGCACCATATTTTCTTTTTCCGTATGTCTGCCCGCCAGATTCCACGCCGCCGATAATGTTGGTCAAAATTGCCAGATATTCTTTTTTCATTACTGTTCACCATCCTTTGACACAGATGCTTTTCGTGTCAAAACTTCGATTGCATTCTGGATCACTGTCGGAAGTGGAATTCCCATCAGTCCGGCATTTTCCGTGATGCTGATCAATTCATTTGCCATGAATCCAATGATCACTGCATTGCGAATATAATTTACATCCAGCGCAAGATCCAGACGGTATGCGATCAACACAAACAGCAATGTCACACCTTTCCTGCACAACCCCTTCCATCCGGCTCTGCTTTCCAACGCTCCGTTTTCTGTTTTTCTGCTGTTGTGAAAAATTCCCGCAACAATCAGCCCCGATAAATAATCAATCACCATAAAGATCACCAACGTCACAAGTGCCTGATCCCATCCACCGAAAGCAGCTGCAATCGCGCTTCCCACTACTCCAACAGCAGTGCAGATTCCTTCTTTCATGTCATATCCTCCTTAGTTTCATTTCGATCCTGTCAAGATCATCTTCTGCCTGTTTTCTTTCTTCCGAAAGATCGGCAGGGAAGACCGCGCCCGCGATCCTCTCCTGCTCGATCAGGACAGCCTGTTTTCTGACGATGTCTGCCAGCTTTTCCGTTACGCCGCACATCATGTCGACGACTTCCAGCAGGCTTCCGGTTCCGCCTTCATACGGTTCCTTCACTTCGCCCATGTCTGCCCCTCCTTACTGTTCTTCGCTCTCTTTGATCAGATCTTCGCATCCACTTTCGATCAGGATCTGTTCGACCTTATCTTTCAGAAGGCGCGGCACTCTTTTGTACAGTGCAATCGCTTCTTCTTTTGTTTCCGCATACATGATCTTCTGCGCCCATAACATAGCCATCATCGTTTCACCCTCCTTCCCGAATAAAATTTTGTATATTGAATGCCTAACAAAATTAAGCATATACAAGCTCCGACATTTCCAGCAGACAGGATTCCAGCATTTCATTCTTTTCCTGAAGTTTCTGAATTTCAACGGTCATTTCTGCCCGCGTCATTCCCCCACTTTCCGGATCCGGTTCATCGTCTTTCATGTCTTCGTCTTTTCCAGCCTGATCAGTCTTCCCGTACTCCCAGTATTTTTCAAAGTCATCTTCGATCTGTTTTGTCGTGATCGTGCTGTCCGCCGGAAGTTCAAACACTACTTCATCAAAACGGTACATCTTCCGATCCTTTGCGTCTTCCTGACAGTATTCCTTGATATTGTCCGCCATTCTGACGGTCATTGCGCCACCCGGAAGATTTTCCATCATTACCTTTTCTGGCTTCTGATCTGCATCTACGTTCAAGTAAATCATGCAATTCCTCCATTCTTTTCTGATATTCCAGTTGTCCATAGAATCCATTTACGCGATGCGCCACCTGAAGCAGTTCTTCCGTGTGGTATCTTTCTTGTAAATGGAATGAATCAGATTGTTCAATATAGCTGTTATACGATATTATCTTCTGCGCCCGTTCACGGCGCAGTGTTCCATCACGCTTCAGTTCTCTATATCCACGGATCAGCTGTCGTCTTGCCCTTTTGAATACGCGCCGCCGGATCGTGATGTGTGTTCTGCTGATTCTGTATCCTGCCATGTCCAGCATCGGTACGCCCCTTTGCCCCGGACGTGGCAGGTTCCGCCTTCGCTTTTCTTCTTCAATCGGCAACAGCTTGATAATTCCTGTCGTTTCTTTTATTTGCAAGTGCTGATTCTTTGTCATCCACTTGTCCAATGCTTTCACTGCCCGCTGTTCTCCTTTTATGGATCCGGATCCTATCGAAAAATCATCCATAAATGTTCCGCAGCGTATAACATACGGTATCTTTTTCCCTCTTCGCGTCGATCCCAGTGTATACAGATAGCGGATCGCATACGACATCACAAAATTAAAGAGCCATGCATCAAGATACCCGCCGATGATCAGATGCCCGCCCGGTGCGACGCTCTTTAAATATTTCAGCAGTCCGATCGCATATCTTGCTTTCGGGATTTCCATCATCACCAGATCTATACATACATCATATTGAAGTGAAGCATATGCATGTACAACATCTGTTTTTCTCACATATTCTATTCCCAGCGATTCCTTCAGGAAATAACGCAACATCTGATCTTTCAGCATTGTCTGCCCGTGTCCCGGAATGCTTGCGTGTTGCGTCGGAAGCAATCGTGCCTGAATCAATGGTTCTATCATCAGTTTCGTAATATGACCGATCAGCTGATGCATAATACACAGCAGTGCAATGTCCCTGATCTTTCCCGTCATTCCATCCGGACGCTGCCGGATCGTCACTGGTTCCATATCGTCCGGTTCTATTCCGTGATCGACCAGATCTTCCACAATCCCAAGCATTGCCAAGCCAATCGCTTCAACAGCTTCATTTTTGTACTTCCACGATCCGGATAAATCATCTATTTTTATATCGTCGCGTGGAATTCCTGCATACTTTTCGATAAACGTCAGTACATCGTTTCTTCTCCATTTTCCTTTGAAGCATTCGACAACTGCCTGTTCACACAGCTGTCTGCCTAACTTTTTATATCTCTTTTTATGTGCCATCTTATTTTTACTTTATGTGTGAAGCGGCTTTCGGTTGCGGCAGATCCTTGAATCAGGATCCGTCTTATTACTACTTGCCGCACGCATAACCCACGGTTATACATGCCAGTTTCCCGGCTTCCGGTTTTACTGATTTTCGCTTATGCGCGGATATACAGACGCATTTCAGCAAGTTTTCACCTGCCTTCATAAATACATAAATTCGCGGACGACTGTTCCAGTTCGAGTTACCCGGCGCATTGTTGCCATTCTCCGCAGCCAGACCAGCATTCCCGCCATTGTTCAAGTTCGCAAAACGCCACGGACAGCGAACCCCGGCGGAGTTGGTACCGTAGAAAGCCGATCCCGCGCCTGCATACCCTTTTTATTTTCTTTTCCTGCTAGGCGTGTATGAGTGGTCTTGCCCCTCTGGTCTGCTTACGCAGACCATTCACCCCGCTTTTTACCCGCGCCACAAAGCCGCGGACGACTGCCCCAGTACGAGCCACCCGGCGCATCGTCGCCATCCTCCGCAGCCAGACCAGCAACCCCGCCAGCGTTCAAGCCCGCAAAACGCCACGGACAGCGAACCCCGGCGGAGCCGGTACCGCAGAAAGCCGATTTAAAATAAGTCGTCGAAGATCCGCCGATCAACTTCGGAAACAACACACCCAGCTTTGACTTGATAAATGCTTTCACATAGTTCCATCCGGACGGCATACCGGAATATACAATGCCTGTATCTTCGTAGTCCGCTGTGATTGATCCCGACAGTTTCTGACTGTCGCGGCACTGATACACAGTGTAATCAAACCCGCCCGCTTCATTTGCAGTCGTATCATACAGTGGATCCAGCCCGATCGTATACGATCCGTCCAAAACTTCTACACCAGCAACACGAAGCGGTGTCTTTCCTGCCGTCAAGCTGAATGTGCATCCGTCTTTATGTCCCGGCAATGCTTCTGTTGCGCCCGAATGCCACGGCATAGTTGAAATACACGTTGTTGCTGTCGTTGTGATCGTTCCGCTGATGTCAAGATTGATCGCTGTGTATTCTGTTCCGCCGACTGTTACCTTTTCGATTGAAGATACTTTCACCAGATCCGCAAGGTTACGCATCCATGCATTCCATCTGTCTTTATTCGACTGTGCGCCCATATCGCCAACCGATACCGTTGATCCGACAATGAATCCTGCTGCCTGACTTGCAGACAGAAGAACCCTTTTCACATTTTCTTCCGGTAACGCCGCCATGTACTGATAGTTGTAACTTGTGCATCCTTCGGCAATGTTTGAGTTTTCCAGATCAAAATGTCTTAACTGCCACATACGAAGAATCCATCTTGTATCGCAGTCATTCCACAGTCCTTCATAAATTGTTTTCTGTCGTGCCTTCTGGATCCCTGCCGTTGCTGATGCGAAGTTATATGCCTTGATCCCTGCGCCGGATGTCAACGCGCCTTTGCTGTCCAGACCACCAGGGAATGTTGCGTGCCATGTGATCGGTCGCTTTTTATTTTTCGGATCCACATCCCCCGCATCCGGATAATAGCCGGATCCCCTTGTTGTTCTGAATGAAATATAATCGTATGCACCGTCATTCCATTCTTTAATCCATAATGCAAGCGCAAATGTATATACTGGTGCATCTTCACCAGTGATGTCAAAACCGTCTTCACCTTCAAAATATGTGATGTTCATGGTTCCGTCTTCCAGTGACAGCGCGTTTGCTCTGATATACCATGTCATCGGATCTTCATCCGCCCAGTCCTCGACCGCTTCAGTATTTTCTGTACATAGCTGTGCTGCCACTTTATCTGCCAGATCATCCATCGGTGTCATTTTTGTTATTCCTGATACTGACGGATCATAGCTTCGCAGTGTATACGTCTTTCCATTCCATGCCTGCGCTGCTGCTGTTGCAAACCGTGAAAGTAATTTATACTTGTCTGTTTCTCCTGCTGCCAGCGCACGCGGATACCATGACCAGAAAACCCGTGTTGTATTTGTTCCGTCAAGTAATTGTCTGCACGCAGCGTCAAGTGCTTCCGCCGAATTCTGTCCGCCATTCAGTGCGATCGCTTCCAATGCCGCCGCCATTCTCTCATGCTGTGCATAAGACGGAAATGATAAATCAATTCCTTCCATTCTTCTTTTCCTCCTGTTTACTCCTTGATCGGTGTTAATGCCAGATGCGGGATCCCCCGTTCTGTATAAATTGCATATGCATATTTGATATTTTCATCTTTATCCAACATATATGACGCTTCATTGATCTGCCCCGCAATTTTTACAGCTTCATTCGCCTTATCCAGAACTTCATTCGCCTGCTTCTGTCTTTCCTGTTCTGCCGTGACGCGATCACTTTCTGCTGACACTCTGCTTTTTTCCGCGTTCACACGACCTGTTTCTGCCTGCACTCTGGCTTCCTCTGCCTTCACGCGACCTGTTTCTGCCTGCACTCTGGCTTCCTCTGCCTTCACACGTTTCGTTTCCTGATCAGCATACTGTTTCATTGTCTTATCGAAGATAGAAAGTTCATCGCCCGAAACGATCGCATCTTCATCTTTCACCTTTGCTTCAATCTCTATTTCAAAAGTGACCGATGTTACCACCTGCATCAGATCTGAAGATTTCACTTCCACTTCACACAATGCCGTTCCCGCTGCTGCCAGTGCCTGACTGTCCAATTCCACCATCACAACATTGTCCGTGAATTCACACGGTGTATATACCCTGTGTCTATCTGGTTTTCTGATGAAAGCTGTGACGCTGGATCCTGCCGGGATCGTGTACGGTTTCCCATGATTCAGTAGTACGGTTTCGACATATCTTGTTGCCCGATCTCCCTGTTTTGCAGACACCATATACTGTTTTGTCCCGCCCGACATTTCGATTTCAATTCGCTGAATTACTTTTCCAAGTGCCACTGTCTTCCCTCCTTTTCTATAATCCGAGTTTGTTCAGGATCTGCTGCATTGTCACTTCGGATCCATCTGATTTTATGAATTTCACCCCATGCCTGAATATCGCATCAAACGTAAAATCCACTGCGTTTTCCACGGTTGCCTTCGATCCAAAAGCCACACCGCGCCCACCATGCAAAAAATGCATTGCATATACCGCTGTTGATACGAAGTCAATGACCGTCACTGTATTGAATGTATCTTTCAGCACATAACGAACATCATATGAAAATTCTGTATTCAGATCCCCGCCGCAAACAGTTGTCGCTTCCCCGATCGGAAGTTCTTTTACTGCTGACGTATATGCGCCCTGACTTGAAAGTTTATACTGCATCTGAAGTGTTGCTTTATTCTTTCCGTTGCAGGTTGAATATGTGCTGTCTGTCGTCGCTAAAAAGTATGTGCCTTCATTTTCCAGTGTTCCATCCTGTCCGCACCTCATAGAATCCACCTGAATCGTCGGCGGATTATATTCCACTACTGTCACTTTTGCAGTTTTTTCTGCCGTCCGTCCTCTTGTATCACGAATCTTCACTGTCACGTCCATGATCCCATAGTCTTCCAACATATATGACTGTGGCAATGCAGAAGGCGTTCCATAATATGTCCTGTCATTCAGTTCCATATTGACTGATACAATATCCGCGCCATATGACTTTGTGATATTCGCTGCTGTAATGGCTATATTGCTGTTATGTTCCACGAACATCCCCCACGCCGCAGGGACACGCCCTTTTGTATCTGCGATGGATATAGAATTGATCACCGGGACGCAATCATCCGGGACTGTCGCCCTCACCGCAGTATCCCTTGATTGATATACCTGCGATCCAAACAACACCTGAACTGAAAGTATGCAGGAACCCGCTGTACTGTTTTTTATCTCTTCATTCCAGCTTTTCGGTATAGTATAGCTTGTATTGATCCTTGTCGCTCCGGACGTTTTTTTGTCCAGCGTATACGACTTTGATCCAATCGCCCACTTGAATCTGTACGTTGCATCAGATGACAGTTTCACAGAAAATAGTGAATCTTCATCTGCATTTTCTATATTGATAGGAACTGCCGTCTTTCCATCAATTTCAAATTCCGAAGCCCCCGGATCGAATCCGTATGGTACAAATGATCCCAGATCGTAAAATGAGAAGGTCATTTCTGTTCCTTCTTGTGTCGGATTCTGACCGTATACAATTTTGAAGAATGGCTTTCTAATTGTCAGCTTTGTTCCAATGTTCAGTGTTGCTTTTTTTACCCATGTTCCTTGTGCTACGATGGTATTTAATGTAAAGTAGGAATGCACTGTCCATCTGTATTGTTTTCCATCAATGATCATGACCGATGGCATATCTTCTTTTTTTACGCCCAGCAGCCAGTCGTCTTCATTTTGCGTGAACGTTACGGATGTGATTGTTGTTACATCTCCGCTGACATTCCCGGTGAAGACAGCGTTCGCATATATACTTGTGACTGGTACTTCTCTTCTTGTCGTACTCATACTTTTACTACCTCGAATATTCCATCATCGTCGATCAGCTGTCTGTATTCCTGTTTCCGTTTTTGCCTTTTGGCGCTCTGTGTTGCCGTTTCTTCCACCTGCTCCGCTTCTCTCCATTTCACGCCCATCCCGTACTGCGTGGATATGAAATCAAAGTATCCGCCGTCGTCTGCTGCTCCGACTGACCACCTTCGCACCGCTTCGACATTTTCAATGTGTAGCTTGTTGTACTGCACATATGCCACTGGAACGCCTTCCTGCCTGAATTCAAGTCTTTTGTCGGATAGCAATGTCGAAAACGGCAGTACCCCGCCATCTTGCTTTTTTCCGATCTCCATTCCATCATCCGTGTAATGGAAATATGTTTCATTCTCTCTTCTGAATTCTTCCAGTTCGTCGCCCTGCGATGTCACAGTTTCTTCGACCGACTTAATAGACATATCAAATGAATTTGAAGTCTGATTCAGTGCTGTTGAATATTCATTTGTCATTCTTTCAATGGTCTTTTCATTCAGTTGCGAAGCATAGTCTTTCGCTTCCTGTTCTGCTGCATAGGTCAGATCCCTTTGTTCTGTTCTGACCTGTTGAACCGATGTCATAATCCCGCTTTCTGAAGATTTAATTGCAGCCTGTGCCTGTTCGATTGTCCAGTATCCTTCATTCAGCGTTTTCTTTGTCCTTGCCTGTGCCTGATCCACTGCATCGGACTTCATTTTTTCCTCTGTTTCTTCCTGAAGCTGTGCAAAACTCTTTGTCACATTAGAAAGTTCACAGGTGTTTTTATCCGGATGCTGCGGATATTCCGTCATCTTCACGATCCGCTGTTTTTCTTTTATAGCTTCCGTTTTTGAAATCAGATGCACCGTATCACCGATGTCATATTCCAGAATGCTGTATTCCTTTTTCTGTGATGCTAGATCCGCAACGTCAGCAGTATATGCTGTATACGGCTTCGATGCTGTGTCCAGCTTCGCAGTTGCATCTTCGATCAGATTTTCAGTGATGGTGTATCGTTCATCTTTCCAATAGCGCGGAATCACTTTATCTGAATACTGATGATTGTCAATATACGGAACCCCCAGCATAATTTCCGGTGTGATCCCATCTTTTCCCACTGGATAAATCCTTGTATAGAAATCATATGTATCTGATTTCAATGTCAATTTCCGCAGGTTTAATCCTTCTATGAAATACGCTCCGCGATCCATTCCGATCGCTTCATATAGGTCTATTCTCTTCTGGATGTTGTCGATCTTGCATTCGCATCTGTATGTGTCCATAACCTCCTGAAGTACATCCCAAGCATTGCACGTTTCATCAATGCTGACTGTTCTTCGCTTTGTTACTGTACAAATTCCAACCGTCCAACCTGTTCCATCAAAAGCGAATTCCAAGCAGGCGCGCGCCGTCTGTGTTACACTCTCAAATCCGTACAGAAATTCCTGTGATTCCAGTTCTTCTATATTCAGCTGTGCTACATAACTGTTTTTATTTTCTCCTGTTTTTATTTCCTTCAGAACATATTCATCATCTTTTGTCCTGATATAATATTCAGCCCGCAGACTTTCAATTTCTGATCCTGTTTTCGGATAACTGAATGAAATCTGTTTATCTCCGGATGATAATGTTTTTTCAATTTTTAGATCATCCGGATCATCTATTCCTGCAATTCTCCTGTGCTGATCATCATATATCTGAAGCATATATCATCCCCCCTTTATAACCACATCGGGGAATACCTAACTGTTACCCTTGCGCCATTCGTTGAAAACGTAAGGTCATTTCTTCCCGTTTTCAGTTTAGGGAACGCCCACAGATCCACGGATCCGAAAGCGTTATCCCTTTCCTTTGTTATTTTTCCGGTCTTCCCGTTAATCACAATCGTTTCGTCATTCATCAGGCTTTCAATAGTGTACGGTTCCCCGTTTAGTGTTATCTTATAGTTTGTCAGATCCGCTTTTGCTGTCACTTCAATAATGCAAGGTGTATCCCGGCTTCCTTCTGCGTACAGCTTTCCTTCCAGTTCCTGATCAAATATCCCTTCTGCTTCATCGTCAAAAAAGAATCCATCAAATTCTAATGTCAGAATTCTTTTTTCCTTTTCAAGCGTTTTTTCGTAATCATCGCCAGCCAGAAAACCTTTGTATTTTCCTTTGAATCCTCTGATTTCTTCCATAATGCAGGATGACCTGAAATTCTGCATAAAAGATGACATTGTTCTTTCCAGTGTCGCCCTGTTCTTTCCCCTGAAGTATATGGTCATTGTCATAGAACCCAGTGGAATATCTGTGTCGTACTCTGTCGGAAGAAGTGCTTTTGACATCATTTCATAGTTTGCCGTCATCTTCGGGGGCTTTGTTTCTGCCGTCAGTAATGTCGCCCCGTATCTTCTGACGTCAATCCCGTTTATGATCATGTTTTACCTCCTCCGTTTTATTTCATCTGTGAATTTTTCTTCCACTTTTGAATATACTTTCGTTGCCACGACTTCGCCGTCCATTGTTACATAGACATATACCGTTGTTCCTGTCATAATTGCATTCAACTTTTTATCCAGCATGTCGCCCAGCCTGTCATAGAACTGTTTCAATGGAAGGATTGCTTCTGCTCCCGCTTCTCCTCCTGCCAGCAATGTGTCACCTGCCGCCCCGAATGCAGTCGGTTTCGTCATAATACCGCCGTTCTTATACCAGCTAATGCTGAAATGTGGAACTGATGGCGGATTCAAGCTGAATGATCCGCTGATAGACGGATGTGGCAGTCTCAAATGCGGTAATGACCAGCTGAAGTTGAATTTTGATCGGATCGCACTGATCGCATTTCCTACCGCAGTTTTTGCAGCATTGATCGGTGTTGTGATCGCTCTCTTGATTGCATTCCATGTCGAAGACGTTGCTGATTTCACGCTATTCCATACAGAACTTATCGTTGACTTAATCCCGTTAATCGCAGATGTCACTGCTGACTTTGCGGCATTGATCGGTGTTGTCACCGCAGTCTTCACTGCATTCCATGCCGTCGATGTTCCTGTTTTGATCGCATTCCAGATTGTTGTCACTGTTGTCTTTACTGCGTTGAATACAGTCTGCACCGTCGTTTTGATCGCATTTACGACAGTCTGCACCGCCGTTTTGATCGCATTCCACACTGTTGTGATGACTGTTTTTATTCCATTCATTACAGGCGTGATCACGCTGTTTTTCATGAAATTCCATGCCGTCTGTACCGCGGACTTTATTGCATTTATCACTGTCGTGAATGTTGTTTTAATGGTGTTCCACACCGTCGAGATCGTTGTGCTGATCGCATTCATCACTGGTGTGATCACATTATCCTTCATGAAATTCCATGCCGTCTGTACCGCAGACTTTATTGCATTTATCACTGTCGTGAATGTCGTCTGAATTGCATTCCATACCGTCGTGATCGTTGTGCTGATCGCATTCATCACTGGCGTGATGATATTATCTTTCACAAAATTGATTGCTGTCTGTACCGCGCTTTTGATTGTTTCCCATACGCTTATGATCGTATCTCGACAATTTTCCCAGATAAACCGGAACGGTACGGTTATCAATTCAAATGCTGCTTTGATAACTTCCACTATGAACATGATCGCAACCTGAACCACATTCTTTATTGTTTCCCACACATTAGACACGACATCTTTCACAGCATTAAAGATTGTGCTGATCGTATCGTGTACGGTCGTGCAGAACGCCGTCACGTTTGTAACAATTCCATTCCACACCGTTGTGCAGAATGTTGAAATCCCATTCCAGATTCCTTCAAAAAACGAAGAAATTCCGTTCCAGATTCCTTCAAAAAAGGTTTTCACTCCATTCCAGACAGTTTCCCAGTTAGTTCCAAACCATCCAAGAAAAACATCCGCTACACCTTTGACTGCTCCGATTATTGTCGAAAAATATTCTTTCAGACCATCCCAGATGCTTGAAAAAATTCCTTTTACAGCTTCCCACGCACCAGACCAGTCACCACTGAATACAGCAGAAAATACATCCCATATTCCAAGAATGACATTGAAAGCTGTTTGTAATGCGATTGCAATCGTACTGAAGGCAGCTTCCAACACTGGTGCAAGCAAATTACAGAATCCGTCCCAGATTGTTTTTATTGCTGACGTCACGTCGCTGAATGTAATTCCTAACGCTGACAGTCTTTCACTGATTCCTGCTGCAAATGTTGTGAATGCATCTTTGATTTTCTGCCAGATCGCCGTGATCGTATTTCTGAAATCCTCATTCGTATTCCATAAATGAATAATGACTGCTGTAATTGCTGCAATCACTCCCACTACAATCGCCGCTGGTGATGTAATCAATCCCAGTGCTTTCGTGAATACTCCTGAAAATCCGCCTGCTTTTACAAGTCCGGCTGACAGCGTTCCAAGTGCGCGTGATACATTTGCGCTGAACGTGATCACTTTCCCCAATCCCATCAGCATCGGTGCAAGTGCTGCCACAAACATTCCGACGCGAAGAATTGTTTCTTTTTGTCCTTCGTCCATTGCATTCAGTTTGTCCACAAAGTTCTGAATATGTGTCACAATATCACGGATTTTTGGCATCAGAATTTCCCCGAAGCTGATAGCAAGTTCCTGAAGTTGTGACATCAGGATCGTGATCTGTCCCTGAAGATTGTCATTCATTGTGTTTGCCATCTTTTCAGATGATCCATCGCAGTTGTCGATCGCTCCTGCCAGCTTCTCAAAATCTTTATCCGATCCGTTTATGATCGCCAGCATTCCGGACATTGCTTCCTTTCCGAATAATGCCGCTGCTGCCTGTGCCTGTTCCGCTTCTGACAGTCCACCCAGCTTCTGCCGCAGCTGTTCCATCAGTTCACGCAGCGAAAGCATCTTACCGGAACTATCTGTCAATGATATTCCATACTTATCCATCGCAGCCGCGACAGTATCTGTTGGCTTCGCAAGGTTCGTGATGGCTCCTCGCAAAGATGTTCCCGCCTGGCTGGACTTGATACCTGCATTTGCCATCAATCCGATCGCAAGCGCAGCATCTTCTGCTGTGTATCCTAACGATCCGAGAACCGGGGCTGCGTATTTAAACGTTTCACCCATCATCGACACGTTGGTATTTGCATTCGATGATGCTGCCGCCAAAATATCAGAAAAATGACTGGAATCTTTTGCCGAAAGTCCGAAGGCGGTCAGGGCATCTGTTACGATGTCGGATGTCGATGCAAGATCTTCTCCTGATGCTGCCGCAAGATTCATGATGCCCTCCAAGCCGTCCATCATGTCCTGCGTCTTCCATCCAGCCATCGCCATATACTGCATCCCCTGTGCAGCTTCTGATGCGCTGAACTTTGTTTTTGCGCCCATTTCACGGGCTTTTCCTCGCAGTTTATCAAGATCCGTTCCTGTTGCTCCGGAAATTGCTGATACTTTCGACATTTCACTGTCAAAATCCGCTGTCGTCTTAACAGCCGCAACTCCAAGCCCTGCAATACCGGTCGATAACGGAAGAAGTTTCTGCCCCACACTCGTTAATGTGCCGCCAACCTTTTCTGCTTTTGCTGCATATTCATCAAACGGCGCACGCGCAAGTTCTGCGTTCACATTTTTCAATTCCGCTTCCATTTCAGTCAGCGCAGCTTTCGACTGATTCACTGCCGCTTCCTGCTTCGTGATCGCTGTTTCTGTTTTTGTGATCTGGTTTTCACTGGTGGACAGCTGCGAAGACAACTTTTCATATTCTGCCTTCAGCTTCTGTGTTTCTTCGCTGTCTTCGCCTGTCGCTTTCGCACTATCTTCATATGCTTTTTTTGCCGCTTCAACCTTTGTCTTCAGCTGATCGTGCGCTGTTTTTTGCAGTTCCAACTTCTGTTTTAAGTTGTCATACTGTTGTCCATTCTGTTGCACGATCCCCTTTTGAACATCTATCTTCGATGTCAGTTCGGTCACTCTTGCACGCAGGGCGTCCTGCGCGGATCCGCTTAACTTTGCTTGTGCCGCAGCCAGCGAATGCTGTGCCGTCAGGTTTTTCATCTCTGCTGCTGCCTGACGCATCGCCTGCTGATACTGCGACGTTTCTGCCCTAATCTCAATTAAGGTCTTAGCCATGTTTCGCGTTCCTTTCTTTACTTCTCATCGACCGTCCTAATCTCGAATGCCGCATGATCTAAAAGGCTCATGATGTCCGCTTCTATGCACTGCTGATATGAGTTTTTCATAAGATTGATACAGATCTTCACTATCCGATCCACATTTTCCCTGCATATCTTCCACAGGTTTTCACCCGGATCTTCATCGTTATATCCATTTTCTTCGTCATATGCGTCGAAAGCAGATTTTTCTTTCTGTATCTTTTCAGGATGTTCTGGATTAAGATCCAGAAATTTCTTCGTGATCACATCCTGCATCATGAAATGGATTTCTTTCACAGCTGACAATACATCTTCCGGATCGGCTTCTTCCACCTCCCGCTGTCTTGCTCCGAATACTGTCATTAAAATCTTCGTATTCGCTTCAAAAGCATCACTGATCGAATCACTGTCATTCCGTTCCATGATTTCCGTATATCTGCGATACATTTCCACTGAAATCGTCGTGCAGACATATTCTTTGTGTCCACACGACAAGATCAGTTCCGGCATCACTTGCCATTTGTAAAATTTTTCGCGAAGTCTTCCGTTCTTTTATCAACCTTTTCACCCACTGATACATCCATCAATGCAAATTCCATCACGATCGAATCCGGTGTCATTCCGGTTTCAGCATCCAGCATGTCATCTGTTGTGAACTGGTTTCCGTACATTTCAACAATAACGTCCATCATATCCATGAACTGCTGTCTTGTGTACAACGCCCGTTTCGCTTCTGTGTCCATAATGCTGTCGCGCACTTCCAGATAGCGCAAATATGCCATCGTGGACATCTTCTGCGGCATCGTATATTCTTTGTTGCCGATGATAATTGATCTTTTCTTTGTTTTAGCTGCTGCCATTTCTTTTCCCTCCTGTTTTATGCTGCATCCGGTTTTTCCTGAACTTTTGAAAACCAGTCTTTGATCGCTGCCGCTGCTTCTGTATGTTCCGTAAGAAGATTGCTTTCATCAACGCTGCATTCATATCTTCCATCCATCTGACGGGCATAAAAATCGCCCTTCAATGTTGCTGTCTGCGTTGTTTTTGTTTCCCCTTCTGTTTCGTAATTATCTTCAAATCCCTGACCGAATCTTCCACAGTACAGCCATTTGAATTCATACTTGCCATTCAGCTTCTTCGCGCGCCATCCAAGCGCAAGTTCTGGTGCTTTGTCATCCTTCGTCTTGATCAGGAATCCTTTTTCATACAGATGCCCGAATACCTGTGACTTATCCTGTGGCGCCAAACTGTTCACTTCCAGTTCCACGCTTGTCCCTTTGTATGACATGTTTACATCTTCAACCGAATCATCACTGTAAATTTTTTCAGTTTCAAATTCATCGCTGATCTTTCCTGTGATCGCGCGTGCCAACTTTGACGGCGTTTCTGCCACGTATTCCGTTTCTGTATTCGTTGTAACTTTTGCGATATGAATATCTCTGAACGATACAGTCCTGCTTCGCACGATCTTTTCTTTTTCTGCTGCCATGTTTATTCCTCCATTTCCTCTGCTTCTTTCAAAATTAAAAATCGCATCGCATTGATAAAGATCCCCGTATCTGTTTCATTCTGATCATTTCCTTCCTGAAATAGAAATCCGTTTTCCTTCATCAGTTTTTTTATTCTTTTCACAAGTGCCTGCTGATCGCTCCGTGACCAGATATTCACTTGTATGCTTGCCGCTTCAATTTCACATTCATCATCTGAATGTGCATCTTCTGTGTCTTGTAGCTTCCACAGTGTCACATGAAGCCGTTTCAGGCTTTCGTCATACCATCCTTGCTGTACGATTGTTCCTTCATCTGAAATCGGCTTCAATGCTTCCGCCGCCAATCCAATAACATCCACTGTTTTATCCTCCCAGTTTTTCGTTCAATGCTTTCTGGTACTCTTGATCAGCTATCATGTGATATTCGCTTTCGCACTCCGATTTCGTATTATTCAGGAAGTCCCGTGGCGGCATTTTTGATGTCCCCCACTCCACAAACTTCATGTAAAACCAGTTTTGCGCGTCGCCATTCAATTCCCATCCGACTTCGCCTTTTTTGGTCGTTACCTTCTTAGGAATGTTGTCCCGCGCATGTCCCGGCGGTCTGTATCCATTCCGTCCTGACTTCGAATTGTCAGCAGATCTTGCCATGTGTGCCTTCATCTTCGGTTCTGTAATATCGGCGGATCTCTGAAATATTTTTTTATTGATCGCTCCGATTTCAGCACTTGACGACAGGGCTTCCACACCACGCTGTACTTCCTCAAATCCTTCAAATCGGAACGATATTTCCATCTCTATTTCCTCCTGTCAGTCGTGTCTGTTGGCTTTCAGTTGCACATACTGCCTGTCATTTTGTTTGAAATCCGTTGCATAAATGTCATATCTGTCGCCTTCAAATTCGATCAAGAAATCTTTTGCATGTACTTTAATCTCTTTTATACGTCTGCAATATCTCACTTCAAATACGATTGCATTTTCCAGTCTGACATCCAGTGCTTCATACAATTCCTGCCCGTAAAGGTTTCTGATCTCACACCATGCTTCATAAAACAGTGTCGGTTCTTTTTCCTGCTGCCGTCCGTTTTCCAGACTTTTGTTTCGCTTATAAAATTTGATCCTTGCTGTTGCCATGCTATCCCCTTAACGTTTCTTTCAGCATCATTGACTGAATCGCGTACCTGATGCGTTCCGTTGAATCAGATGTGATTTTCCCGTTGTTGTACATTCGATCCCTGTGATCGTATAATTCCTTCACATACGAACAGATCAGTATTTTCTGCCTATTTGTTGGCTTTTCCGGATCGAATGACGGAATCAGTTCCTTCATTTCATCTATGACAGCATCATGCATTAGTTCGATCATGCTGTCATCGTCTGTATAATCGACGCGCAGATACTGCTTTAATTCCTTTAGGCTCATATCATCACGCCCCTTTTTTGTTAGCCAGCCACAGCAACGCTGATTTCTCCTTTAACAACCGCAGTTTCATCGACAGACTGAACGTCAAATCTGTCACGAACCTTGATTCCCGTCAGATCCTTCGCCCACAGATCTCCCGCTTCAGTAGAAAGTTCGATCGTCATTTTCTCACGGTCAAACAAGGTAACAGCTTCCTTCAGATCTCCCATGTATACCGGATATTTGTAACCAGTCACATCGTTTTTGTCAGATCCTGTTCCGCCTTTTAATACATTTGTGCTTTTCAGTGTCTTATTGCTCACAACCTTTACCGGATACTTGCCAAAAAGAAGTGTCTTTGTTGCATCTGTCGGATCCGGCTGCATGATGTACTTGCCATCCTTATCCTTCAGCTTGTCCATGTAGTTAAAGCCATCCTGATTCGTCAATACAATAGAACTTACTGCAATCGCCGGATCCAGCTTCACGTTGAATACATCTTTGAAATCATCAAAAGTCGCAACCGCAACTTCTTTTCCTTTTGTGATTGTGTTAATCACATTCAGAATTGCAGCATTTCTTGTCGCTCTTGACTTCTTTGCGATCCACTTATTCAGATATGCAAGGATATTCGTAGCAGTGTCCTGAAGCAGTTCGCGTGTTGTCTTCAGAATTCCGCCCTTTTTCTTGATTGCATACTTGATCTGTTTCAGGTTCGGTGTTTCTTCCTCTCCGAATTCTCCACCTTCATCCACGTCGCCCCAAGGTGTACTGTCTGCATCAACTTCGATCACACGGGATCCACTCATTGTCGCTACCTTTTCGACATTGACGTACTGTTCCAGATCGTTTTCTGTACGGCGCAGTTCAATGATGTCTGTGCTTACATCCTCCGGAACCGTAAAACCTCCATCCTCGTCTACGCCTTCCTTCATCATGTTTTTGAAGCTGTCCATGATCTCCTGATCTTCTTCCGGCATAGCACGTTTACGAAGACCACATACGATCCTGTTTACAAACGCTTTGCACACCTGCGCTTTGCTGTACTTTTTAGACTTCTGACCATCTTCAATTTCCTTCACCTTCCCATTGTGTAAAGAATCCTTGATACCATCGTCATCGTCTTCTTCCATTTCCATCAGCATGTCGAATTCTTCCTGCATCTCACGAAGTTCCGCCATCTGATCCTTCATTTCCTGTGTTTTTCCCTGCCCCTGAAGACCTCTGATCGCATTTTTCTTGTCATTGATCTTCTTCAGCAATGCCCTTGCTGCTTTGCTCATTCTGTTTTCCTCCTTAGATTCCGAAAAGTTCCATTTCTTCGATGATTGCTTCTTCTTCGGCTGTAATCTTCGCCGTCACATCATCTGCGCTTTGTGTTTTAATGCCTTCTGGTGCTTTTTTGAAATTCTCCATCATCCAGCCAACACAGGCGGCGACCGCTGGACGTTCTTCGATCTGCACATCGAAGATTTCCTTTGCTTCCTCTGCCGTCATCCATGTTTCGGCATTGATCAGATCTGTGACTTGTTCTTCTGTCACGCCTTCTTTCACTCGTCCCATATATATGTCCGTGATGCTTTTCTGACATTTATCCAGTTCACTGATCAGCCGCTGAAAATCATCCGCATTTCCATATGCCCATGACAGCGGTTTGTGAATCATGATCTGCGCTCCCGATGACATTACAATCGAATCACAAGCCATCAGGATCACGGATGCGATCGACGCAGCCATTCCGTCCACGATGCCTGTTTTATGTCCGGTATGCCGTGATAAAATGCTGTGAATTGCTATCCCGGCAAATACGTCACCACCGCCACTGTTGATGTACACCGTCAGTTCAGCCCCCGGTTCAATCTGATTCATAAAATCCGATATATCCTGCGGGCATGTATCTTCATCGCACCATGCTTCCCATGTTGAAGAAACAATGTCACCGTATATATACAGCTCTGCTGCATTATTCGATACATTTCTGAATTCCATAAATCCAGTATTTTCAATCTTCTTTGTTTTTGGATTTCTCCGTGAAAAATTGAATTTATTCTTCATCGTTTTCCCCTCCTTCCTGCGATTCTTTTTCATCAGGTTCTGTTCCGGTCGTGTCTGCCTGATCTCCTTCTTCCGGATCCTTTTGCGTTTTCTGATCCGTTTCCGGCTGTATAGGAAGCACGCTTTGCTGCTGTGCATTTCCCGCTTTTTCGTACTGCTTTCCAACTTCTGTGATCGGAATATAATTTCCGTTCACGATCAGCTGATCACCGCCTTCTGCATCCATCAGATCCAGTTTTCGTCGACATTCATTCACTTTTTGAATTCCGTTCTGGACACCTGTTGCGAAAATCTCCATCTGTGTCTTGCTGTCAGTTCTTAGCAGAACTTTTTCATTCAGTTTGTAATATTTTCCTTCGCTGAAGGCTTCTTCATCTGTCAATAACTTATAATTAACCTCTTCTTCGTACTGCTTTAATACAAAAAGCATCGTGTCTGTTAGGAATGACAACTGCTGCATTTCGCTGTTGTTGTACGAAGATTTTGTGTAATCATTGATCTGATTCGGCTTGATTCCGAATGCAGCTGCGATCTGAAGTGCTGAATATTTCTTTAGTTCGATGAACTGACTGTCCGAAAGTTTAATATCCAGTGGCGTCAGCTTCATCCCAAGCGGAACCGGAATGATTTTTCCTGCATTTTTTGCGCCTGATCCGAATTCTTCAAATGCCTGCACCAGTTTTTCTTTTAAATCTTTGTTCAGATCTCCTGTGTATTCCAGTGTTGCTTTCCCAGTCAGTCCGCTTTCATATAAGCTGTTCAGATAGTCCTGTGATGCCGCTGCGCCCTCCACAGTCGTCTTCAATATCGCCTGCACAGGAAGCCCCGTAATACCATCCAAGCTGTGTGATGTCTTGAAATGCAGAACTTCATCTGTCCCGAACACATATTGCTGCCCGCTGTATTTATCGTTGTAGACATACCAGATCTTTCCTCTTCCTCCGAAGTATCCTTCATCATCCACTACAATCTGCACGCAGTTCGACGGCATAATCCACAAGTCCATGACTTTGTATTCTCCGCCGTATTTTTTTCTTTTGAACTTCGACCTGACATATACATACGCATTTCCGAAGTGATTTCGGTTCATTTCCACGGCATTCCAGAAAGCTGTGGGCGTCATAAACGGATTCGGTCTGTTTTTCAGCAGTTTCGCAACATCCGACAGTTCTGGTTCAATGATCCCTTTTTCAGTTTTTTGATAATATTTCCACGGTATTTTTGCCAGCGTTTCAGACATCATTTTCAAACATGTGAAGTACGTTACTTCCGCCATCACATCCTTGTTTTTTCTTTTCACACCAAGCCATTCAAGAAATGATTCTTCCTTCATCGCTGGTGATGTTTCCACGGTGAAGTTCATTTTTTTTGCAATCCATCCTTTGAACTTCTGCCATACATTCAACCCGCATCACCCCCTCGCCTGTTTTTTCTTACTTGCTTCATATAGTTTCAGCCATTCTTCGACCGATTCTGCTGTATTCTGTTTCACTTCGCCTTTCATTGCAGCTGTCCATGCGTCAATGATCGCATCTATCACGTCGATTCGTTCTGTCTGATACTCTTTGTCGATCTTGATTTCTCCGAAACTGTTGGAAGTTGTCTTTGCATTCGCGATCGACCATTTGATCATCGCGTTTCCATCGTGTTCCACATTTCCTGATTCAATTTCAAGTCTGAAATCAACCGTTGCATCATTCAGTGCCTTTGCTGACTGTGTTACAGCCACGCTGTCGAATCCCAACGCTTCCAGATCCGTCAAGAAAGCTGACGCATTATGCGGATCGTAAAGAATAAATTGCACATCCAGTTCATAATCGGTGATGATTTTTTCCAAGTAGGTTAAAATATACCGATAGTCAGTTTTTACCCCGCCCATCGTTTCTGTTACCGTCACAAGTCCGTCGCGGATCCATAAGTCATATTCCGTCCGGTCTGTTTTGATATGTTCTTCAACCCTTCTTTTCGGTATGAAACTGTGTGCATGAACAAAATATTTTCTGACATCATCTTTCAAGAACGGAAATACGATCGCCAGTGATGTCAAATCTCCACCAGCAGAAAGATCCAGCCCCACATAGCACTTCTGTCCCCGAAAATCCTCTAGTGTCTTCTTTGTCGCGCCATTTTGCCACAATTCCATGTCTTTCAGATAGACATCATTCGTCCATTGAATCCACATGTTCAGCTGTTTCACAATGAAATCGCGCAAACTGGATCCGCCCATTTCTTTCGCTGTTTCAGCAATCGGAACCATGTTTTCAAGTGCTTCCAAATCATATTGCAGGATCGGATTCGCCTTGATCCAGTTCTTCGGCGTCCACATGTCGTCTGTTTCATCCATTTGTGCGATGTATACAAACTGTGAATCATTGTGTGCAATGCCTTTCAGTACCTTCACGCAATATTCATACAGCGCATAGCATGGTGACTTCAGATCGAACCCTGCTGTCGTGATCACGCTGATCAACGCAGATTTCATCTTCTTGATTCCGCCTTCCAGAAGTTTGTACATCTGGTCATTTTTGTGTGCATGGTATTCATCAACAATTCCGAGATACGGGCGGAATCCGTCGATTGACTTCGTATCTCCTGAAAGTGCCTTTATTTTGCTATGCGTCAGCAAACAATCTATTGTGCTGTTGTGTTCGTGTACATTGAAACATTCATCCAGATCAGGATCCGACCGGATAAACTTCACAATTTCATTGAATACGATCAGCGACTGATCTTTTTTCGTTGCTGTGCAGTATATCTGACCGTATTTGTACTTCTCAAAATTTCCGTAATATGCAGCCAGAATTCCATTCAGAAAAGATTTGCCGTTCTGTCTTCCAAGTTGCACATATGATGTTCGGAATCTTCTGTGTCCGCCTGTTTTTGTCCGCCATCCGTTCAGATTTCCGAGAATAAAACACTGGAATGCGTAACATTCGACCTGTTCTTCCTCTTCGCCTTCCGCGATGGTCAATGTTTCAGCGAATTCAATGATTCTTTCCGCCTGCTCCACATCAAAATAGTATTTATATGGCGCAGCCTTTGACTTTTCGATGTCGTCCAGATGACGCTTGCAGGCAAGTTTTACCAGATCCCCGGCAATTATTTTTCCCGCAAGGACATCCGCAGCGTACTGTGTCGTTCTGTCCTGCATCGCATCATCACGCAAACTTGTCTTTAAATTTGTTTGTCTTCGGTGCTTCCGGTGCTTTTGGAATAATCAGGCGGCATCTTGACGATACTGTCAGTCCAAAATCTGCCGCACCCTGTCGGCACTGTTTGAAATACCTGTCCTGAATGATCGCCAGACGTTCCACCTGACTGTTCACAACCTCATGTTCTGCCATGATCGGATAGCCTTCTGCATCTTTTTTTCCTGTGTCGTATGCCGCAGTTACCATCAGTGGCTGCTTTGCGATCGTTTCTGTCACTTCTCTGTATTTCTCCTGCGCGATCACTAACCGCGCCAGTGCTTCCACGTCCAAGTTTGAAATCAGGTCGATCGCCCGCAGTTCTTTCACCGTTTTTCTGAATGCCTTTTTCTGCGTAGCTGTCAGGTATGACGGCGGCGTCACTCTGTCCGACGGTGCTTTCACTTCCGTCTGTTCTCTTTCTGCGATCTCTGCCTTTGTCAGATGTTTCTTCCCTTTTGCTTGTACCAGCGCGATCGGCTGTCGTTGTCCTGCCATTATATCGACCTCCTTTCCCGCTGCTTTTCCTTGCGGATTGTGTCAGAATCTGACACATGACCGTTTGCCCTTATATCTGAAATTTCCGTGGGGAGTTTTCTCCACAGAATAGAGGGGGCGCGACTAATCCAGCCTGGTCAAAACTTTTTCGATACCCCCTACCCCTTTCCAGTGCTGCTGGATAATGTTCCGCAGCAACTCCTGTGTCTGTCTTTTCGTTGCTTCATCCTTCTTGTACAGCGCACTGATGATCCCGTGGTTTCCATTGCTTAACGGGAATAGGTTTTCCACGTTCAAGCGTTGTGTCCAGTCTTCTTCTATCTCCGTGATGTGGTGTACCATGTCAGCCACAACAATCTTGTGTTGAACATAGTACGCATACATGTCCAAGCTGTCATATAAAGACAGTGCAAACGCCCGTACTTTGCGCCATTCCGCCGACACATAGAAAGCCGCTGCTTTCTTATTTCTTCGGCGCAGATTGTATTCCATATGCCTTGACATCTTGTCGCTTTCCTTTGCTTCACAGTCCGGACACAGGCGTAATTCCTGCGGTATCAATGCCCCGCATTTACATCTGTGTAATAGCACTATGTATCACCTTCTTTCGTGCTATATACACACTGCACGCAGGCATCTTTGCAGATGCCCGTCGCAGTGTTCAGAAGGGCGTGGAAATGGCAATAAAAAAGCGACTGCACATTTCTGTACAATCGCTTCTTGCAACTTTCCACGCTATCAGTTTACATCTTTCATCCCACCATTAAAACCCCAGCTTTTCCCCAACTTTTCCCCAAAAAGAAAAGCAAAAAGGATTTCTTTTTAATATTTTTCAACGCCATCTATCCCGAATAACTTCACTGACATTTTCCTGATCAATTCTTTTGACCATCTGGACGGTGTGTTCTTTCCGCAGTTCTGGATGTCTGCAATCTCTTCATACGATGCCCCATCAATATAATGCATCTTAAAGGCATCGTATTTGTATGTCATTTCTTTCGTTTCATATTCTGCCCGCAGTTCTTCCATTGCTCTGTCAATATTCGCAATCATCATCGCTGTCTTCATTTTTGATCTGCGAACACTTCCAAGATGTGCGCCTTCTCCTCTGAATATATCATACTGTTCTTCCTTCAGTTCTTCTTCCTCTGATACTGCGCTTTCAATATGTCTTTTCATTTCGATGTATTCTTCCATCAGCATCCGTGTGTTGTGTAGTACCTGCTGCCTGCGGATCTGTCTTTCCGCTTCCAGTGCTGTCTGCACCACCTTCTTCACGAAGGTTTCTTCATTCTTTTCCTTTTCCTGCTCCATATTTGCCACACCATCCTTCCTTTATTATCCTTTTGTCGTCTTCTTTTTCGGCGGTCTATACTGCTGCCGTTTTGGTCGTTTTACCATCGGTATTCCTCGCCTTCTGCGCTCATTGTTTGACATCCGGCTTTTCTCCTCATAATATCGCCGCCATAATTCTCTTTTTCTGATCTGTGTTTCTGTCATCGTATTATTTTCATGTATACGTCTGAAAACCTCTGATATTTTGTCAGCTACCCGCCGTATATTCTCCATCATTTCTGCAAATGCCATATTCAGCTTCACGGCTGCATCACTGATCATTTTCAATGTTTCTGCCGCCTTATCTGGCGACAGATTCCATTCTGCTTCCGTTTTTCTGATCACTTTTTCCACTTCCTCCGGTTCAACCTGCATTTTAGCCGCAATATAAAATTTTCTGTCTTCATATGCCGGAAGATCTTCGATTTTTCGGATTTCTGCATCTTCTGTTTCCCCTTTTTCTTCCGGTAGCGGAATATCATTTATAGGAATTACCATTTCCGGCTTCTGGTCTTTTTCTTCGACCTGAATTCCGCCTTTTTTGTATTTTTTCATTCCGATCTTCATTTTTGTTTCTTCGATCACCTGTCCCACTTTTCTAAACGCTTCTTTCAGCCCCATATCGTCACATCCTTCCTTTTTGCCTAATCGAAAGGCAATTCTTCGTCGATGCCTTCCGGTATATTCATAAATCCATCGTTTTCCGTCTGCTCCGGTTTTTGATGTCCTCCTGCTCCGCCGGATCCCTCTGCTGCCGCTTTGCTTTCTGCGAATTCAATGTCTTCCGCGATCACTTCCGTCGTGTATACTTTGATATTGTCTTTATTTGTGTAGCTTCCCGTCTGGATCCGCCCAGTCAATACAATCTTCGTTCCCTGATGCACATACTTTTCCACAAATTCCGCACTTTTCCCAAAAGCAACGCAAGAAGGAAAGTCAGCATCTTGCTGACCTTCCTGTTTTCTTCCTCTTCTATCGACCGCAAGTGTAAACCTTGCAATCGCCATTGAATCCTGCCCCTGTGTGTATCTCACCTGCGGATCCCGTGTTAAACGTCCCATTAAAATCACTTTGTTCATGCTTTTCTTCCTCCCGCTTTATGTATCCCACCGGAATTAGTATTCTTCTTTCTCCTTTGTCTTCAACGTCGTATACTTCCCCTGTCGCAAGTACAATCTGTGTTTTGCTCATTCTCGCCTTTCTAACAGCCTTTCGGTCATCTGTTCATACAGCTTCTTGAATATATCTCTTTCCGTCCTTGCCTTGATCAGTTCTTCGTTTGTTTCCATCTGGACTTTCGTTTCCGTCTTTTTCTCCTCTGCTTTTTTCTCTTCTTTCTGATCAGCGACAACTGTTTTGTCCTTTGTCGTCCCCCCATCGCCTAAACCGATCGAGATCATCAGCCCTATGTCGATGTTCTGCATCTCCTGCGCTGTACACACTCCGATGTATTTCCCAATGCGTTCCACAGCGACTGTGTGGATCTGTTCACACAAAACAGTGCTGACGCGCCCTGTTGATCGAATCGTGCAATGTGTCGGAAGTTCATTCTTCGGCTGCGTTGTCAAATATACAACTTCCAATGTCTGACTATTTTTATTATTTTTATCATTACTGACGATCACGCCCGGTCTGTCTGCCTGCTGTTCGCTTCCTGTGTTGTATCCTCCCCGGCTTATATAATAGATTTCTCCTCTTTTTACATCATCTTTCGGAAGTGTTGTTATCTGCATCTTTCCTTTCTCCTTTCCTGTCCATATCTTTAATGCCCTGACTGATTGCCTTTGCTGCAATTATGATCAGACCTGCAAGAATCACTGCTGCCAGTATCATCACAAGCCAGATCAGCAACGATCCTGTTGCATTTATCATTCTTTCGATGTTCATCTGCATCATGATTCGATTTCCTCCTTGTATTGTTCCTTCAGCATAATCATTCTTTCTTCCTGCTGCTTCTTGATCTTTTCAATCTTTGTGACCAGACGCTGGATCGTCTGCGCCCGACTTCGGATCTGTCTATGCAGTTTGATCTGTCGTTCCACCTGCTGCCGCTTCTGAATCAAGAACTGCATTTCATGATCTACAATCATCACTGTGTATTTCTTCCCGCATTCCTGACAGGCAAAATACTGTTCTGTCACGTTAAATCCTTCCGCCTGTCTTGCGATGATCCTTGCTTTCACATTTATGTGTTTAATTACAGATCCGCAGGCGTCGCAAACAACTTCTGATCCGTTTCTGTACACTTCTTCATTGAATTTCTTTTCCATGTCGTTCTCCTTTCCTATGTTGCAGGCATCAGGATATCTTGACTGTTTTCCTGATCCGGCTGCGCGTGTGCAGGCATCACCCCGCACATATGCGCCATCATTGCAGCGATCGCTGTGTCAAATTCCGGTTCCAGCTTTTCGTACTGATCATCCGGCATCGTTTCCCATAGCTTTGTCTGAATTTCTCTGATACCGATCATGGCATTCATCAATCTATCCTGTGTCAACAGCTTCTTCGCGCTGTATTTCTTTAATTCCGGTTTTACAAATTTGTTTTTATCTGCCATCAGTCTTCATCCTCCAAGTCAATCAGCCCCAATGCTTCCGCATCGTAGACATCCATAATCCCGATGACAGCATATCCTTCAATGATCGCACTGGATGTCTGTGCATCGTCGGCGCATGTGATGCATACACGCATCTGTTCACCTGTTGATCTTCCATCACGGAATGCAAGCAGTGTCAAAATGTCCTTTTCTTTGTATCCTGCCTGATCCTCTTTCACAATCATGTGGCGGATCTTTCCTTCTTTGATGTCTTTTAATAATTCCGCTGACACTCGCATCATCCGCGCTTTCTTTTCATCCGAAGGCAGGTTCTGCATCTTTTCTTCCTGCTCCATTTCAGTCAGCTTTTTCGCCGTTTTCCTGTCGATTGCCGCCTGTTCTTCGTCATATCGCTGTTCCGGCGTCTTTTCAGCTTCTGCCTTATCAACATAACGATCACAGTCCTGACATGTCCCTGTTTTCACGTTGCATTCTGAATATCGCTGGCATGAATAGCAAAGTGATGTGATGCTTTCCGGATGTGCCTGCTGCCATTCTTCTTCCTGCTCCTCTTCTGCTTCCTCCTGCTCCCATTCCTCCGGATCTTCCGGCAAATTCATCTGTCCCGAAATTTCTGCTTTCTCTGCTGCTTCTTCGATCTCTTTCTTTGCCTGTTTCACTTCTTTTAATGACAGCCCGCCTTCTTTGTACTTTTCCAGCAGTTCCATCTGCTTATCCTCTGCCATTCCGCTAATTTCATATGCTGCTGAGAAGGTCAGGCGACCTTCTTTCAGTTCTGCCGAAAATTCCGGAATCAAATGCTTGTTAATACTTTCAATCTGTGCAATCTTCGTTCCGGTCGTGTTCATGATTGAAGCGATCACATCACGCAGACGTCCGCTGTCCAGTTTGTACCCCTGAAGCGTCAATCCATTATCTTTCATGTACTGAAGCGATTCCTTCAGGCGTTTTTCCTCTTCCAACATGTCCACGATCGTCTTGTCACGATACGCATTCGCAATGATCAGCTGTACCATTTCTTCATTCTCTTCAGCTGCGCTTTTGATCTGGCATGTCACCGTTTCAAAATCTTCATATCCCTTTTCCAGTAACAAATTCAATGCGCGCCATCTTCTTTCCCCGGCGATGATCTTATATTCTCCGCGTTCACACGGTGCATATGCCACTGTCATATTTTCCATCAGACCAACCGCCAAGATCTCCTGTGCCAGCTGTTCAATTCCCGGCATCGAATAAAAATTTCTGTCATTGCTGTAAATCTTCCGGATGCTAATGTCCCGTGTCCGGAATCTTGCTTTCGGTTTCTCTTCTGCTGCTGCCTTGCTGTTTTTATTTAAGGCATCCATTACGCTCCATCCTGCTGCCATGTTTATTCCTCCTCTTCTTTCATCGTGATCGTTATCTGTTCCAGCACCTTCCGGCTTGCGTTCTTCACATCCGCGTGTGAATCACTTCTGTCTTTTTCTATGTACTTCTGAATCAAACGCTTTGTCTTCTCCGGATCCAGAATGATCCTAAACTTCGCAATCGCTTCATCGAACCTTTTCTGTATCTGTTTATCCGTCATATTTCTATCATCAATTTCATGAAAGATCGGTTCCGCTTCCGATTCGTCAATCTGATCAATAATGTCTGTGATCTCCTCTTGCAGATCCTGCATTTTCTTTTTCAGTTCGTCCGCCTGCTTTGCCCTGTCCTGAAGCTGGTTAAATGTCTTCAGGCTGATCGTTACCTGTCCATCAATTTCCATGTCTATCCCTCCATATCTTTCAGCAGCTCCGTCACAACGTTTCGATAGTCCTGCGTAACAATGCAATTTTTAGAAAACTTCGGAAGTGGCACGCGCTGCATGGTTGCCTTTTCCGCAATGATGGATCTTCTAACAGCCGTCACGAAGCAATCCTGTCCAGATGATTCTTTCAGCCACGCTTCCACCTGAAGGCTTGTCTGGTTCTTCTGCCGCATAGTCATTAAAATCTTCATGCGAATCCTGTTATTCAGGCTTCGCAGATCTTCCAGCTGTTCATCCATGTTTGCGATTGCTTCAATTTCAAATCCGCCGATCTTAACCGGAAGGATCACAAGATCTGTCGCCACCAGAACATTCGTCACGGTCATATCCAGCAGCAACCCGCAATCAACTACGCAATAATCATATACATCCTGTACTTCCAGCATTGCAGCCGCAAAGCGAAGGATCTGATCTTCTTTTTCGTTCAGCAGCAGATTCATGTTAGTCCGCATTAAATACCCATTCGCTGTGATGATGTCAATATTGTGATACGGTGTTGTCTGGATCAGGTCTGTTGTCTTGTAAGATCCTCCGACGCTTCTGTGTCTTTCCAGTAATTCGGACATCCCGATCCCTTCCGGTTTGTATCTATCGTACAGCATTGATACATTGCCCTGCTGATCCGCATCGACCAGCAACACCTTCTTTCCCTGTTCTTCTCCCAGCAGGTAAGCGATCGAAGCCGCCGTCATTGTTTTGCCGATCCCGCCTTTCTGGTTCATAATTGCGATTGTTTTCATGATGTGTACCTCCTATTTCACAATTTTGAATTTTTTTCTGTTTCTTTTTGCCTGCTCCTCTGTGATGATATATTCATCGCATTCCTGTTTCCATTTATCCGGATTCTTCGTATCTCCGTCATACCATCTGCACTCATCGCATACGAAGCAAGGTTCTTTTGCTTCTCCGGTGCAGTTGTCTATCGTTTCCACGCTGTTCGCACAGTGATTGCATATGCAGCCGCCGCAAGAAAAAGCGTAATCACTTCGCTTCATAGTATTCGTTATACTGGCAACGCTTGCACTTTCGATCCAGCTCCCCGTCATCTGCATTTCTGCATCCGGTACATTCTCCGCGGCTGCTGATCACTGCTTCCTTGAATCCGAATTTTTTCTGCCTTTGCGCCAGTTCGCAGTTCTTCAGTGCTTTCCTTGCCTGTTTGGATCTTTCTTCTACTCTTTGAAAATAATACATTTCACTTTCCCGTTCTTTCTAATCATCAGGTTCTGTTCTGACATTGTATCTTCTCTTTTTCCAGCATCAATTTTCTTCAGGTTGATATATTCTTGCAGCACCCGGATCGCTTCTTCTGCCCCATAGCAAACTGTGCAGTAATGTCCTGCTGCCGCCAGTGCCTTCAGCATTTTCTTCTGGCTGTCTTCCAGTCTTCCGGTATCGTATTTCATTTCAATGTACAAACCGTTGTACATTCCCATCGGAACCGGAAGACACAGATCCGGAATCCCAGCTTTCACGCCCATCTGTTGCAGTTTCACCGCTTCTGCTTTGTTGCGGCTCCCCCCATTCGGGCAATGATGCAGCAGTTCCAGTTCCGGATGTGCGTTCTGGTTCCATCGCGCCCAGTCCATGACGCTCATTTGCTCTGTATCCTCGTTTCTTCTTGCGTATCTTCGATTCACTCTTCTTCCTCCTTGCATATGTTCCAATATTTGCAGAACAGGCAGCAGTGATGGCATTGCTGGATCCTGATCATACGGATCATGTGCTGGATCTTCTTTGCGATGCTCCTGATCATCTGCGTCCCTCCTCTGCTTTCTTTTTCTCTTTCTTCAGCTGTTGCGCTCGATCCATAATCTTCGTGTTGTATGTATACTTCACAACGCCCTGATCCCACAGATTCGCTTTTGCGCCCCGCTTCCCGTAGTTATAAACTGCCAGTGTATAGTACGGAAGATCTTCATCTGATACTGTTCCACGAAGATCGTTCTGTATTTCTGACAGATAATTCACGCCAACCAACACATTCTGATATGGATTCTTCAGGTCATACGCTCCCAATTCTTCCATCCTTTGCATGTGCCATTTTTCCGATACCTGCATCAAACCGATTGACGTTCCATTGTCGCCTTCAGCGTCCCATCTGCATCTGGATTCCTGTTCGATCAATGCAAAAACCATTTCATAATCGACGCCATTCTGTTCACATACAATGTATGTGTATACCTGAATGATCGTCGGTAACTCTCCGCCTGCTGCCTTGCATTCTTCAGATATTTCATGATAATAAAATCCTGTCACTTGATCGCTCCCCCAGTCCTGCGACATTGTATTCCACGGAAAATCATATGTACCATACAGACTTTTGCATCCATATACATCCGTCATGTCTGTCTGCTCCACTGGATCCTGCCGATCATACAATTCTTCGATCTGCTCCTGCTGCTGCCGGATCTCCTGATCCCACGCCTGCACCTGCTTTTCAAATTCGTGCATTTGTATTGTCAACACCAACAGAAAAATGATCAGCGGCATCGCAAGCATTGCCGGATTCCTTGCAATGAAATCCCATGCAGCACATACGATCTTCAAAGTCTTCCTGATCAGTCTTTTGATCTTTCTTCGTGCCGTTCTCCTACTTCTTGCCCTTGTCATGTGCCGTTCCTTTCCTCAACCGCATCCGCCCGTATATGTAGAACCTGCCGTTGAACGTGTTATATTTCACTTCTGCTTCAGCAAAATCATATTTATCGCCATACCATTTCATCAAATGATCGCAGACATTCAGATCTCCTTTTACGATCCTGTCCACATCCTTCTGTTTCGTTTTGTAATGATTGACTTTTTCTTTCGGTTTCCGCAGTCCCTTTGATGCACACCATGTCTTTTGATACTTGCCTTTTTTGCTTTTCTCTTTCGTGATGTACCTTGCCATTCCGACCAGACCGTTTTCATCCCTCTGAAGCCTTCTGATCTCATTTCTTTTTCCAAGATTCCAGACCGCTTCAACTGTGTCCATATCCACATCGCCATCCATAACGATGTGATGATGCCAGCGTCCTTTTTCACTGCATTCTGTGACATACACATATCTTGCATTGCTCAATCCCTGCTTCTTTCGCTGGTAATTCAGTCGCCTGATATAGTTCTGCATGTTCTTCGTTGCCACTTCCATCGAAGCAGGCATATTGTCATCCGTGTATGTGAATGTCGCCCATATATCTCTATCCGTGAAGTTCTCACCGATCACCCTTTCGCACATCTTTTTACTGTTTTTATCGTTCAGATTCTTCTGTGCCTGTCTTTGCCTTTTTCTTTTCCCTTCATCCGGGATCTGATCTTTCTGTCCCTTTGTAAACTCTGGATAGATTTCCACTTCCAGCTGATCGCCTGATCGGATCTCCTTCGTTGCATAGATGCTTTTCACCTTGCCTTCCTTCAGGATCCTTTCTTCGTTTGCTTCCTCCATCTTATCCAGACTATTCTTGTATGCTGCTTCATAGTCGTAAGGGACATATACAGCCTTCCTTCTTTTCTTTCTCATTCCCTTTACTTCCTTTAGTTGAATTGTTAGTATCCATTACAAGGTCGCTTTAGGAAGTCCAGAAAAGCGCGGATTCATTGACTTTTCAGGCTGTCCGGTGTACAATATCTTCGATGTGTACTATGGTTTTCGGGCATCGTCCTGAAGCCACCGTGAAGCCTTCTGGTGCCGCCAAGCATACCAGAAGGCTTTTATATTACCCTGCTTTTCTAACGTCCTGCATCGCCTTCCTGACGTTCACTGTCATCCTTCTTTGTTTTCTCCTCTCTCAGAATTATCTTTCGGAAGATGCTTTCAAATATCGGAACCGCTATGCTATTCCCCGCCTGCTTATACAGTGTCATGTAATATCTTCCTTTTCTCTCATGTACAGCTTTCGCAGTTTCAAATTCTTTGTCTGTATATCCCATCAGTCGCCAGCATTCCCGTTCTGTCAAGTATCGGTATCTTCCTGATCCACAGTCAATCACCTGCGCTGGTGTTCTATCCTGTCGCGTTGTAATCGTATAAGCAAAGTCTTTGATCACTGTCGCCCTTTTTATCCCAGACGCGCCGATCACGTTATATACAGATGGCTGTGTGACGTTATATACTTCCGGAACGTTTTCGTTATCTTCCAAAAATTCGCTGATTTTACGCATAGGCGTCCTGATCAGGCTTGTGAAATCAAATTTTTCACCATTCAGGCAACTGATCGTGAACACTCTTTCGCGTGCTTGTGGCAGTCCGAATTCTCTTGCATCTAAAACATCGTAATTATTTGTATAGCCCATTCGTTCCATCTCTTTTTGATAACGCACAAAATTCGCGATCATATGTTTCGATGTCACATTTTTCACATTTTCCCAGATTACATATTTCGGTTTCCATTCTCCCATCTGGTCAATGATGTGAATCGTTTCCCACATCAAACTCGATCTTGTTTCGCTTCCTTCGTCTGCCCCTCTTTGATGTCCGGCTATGCTGAAATCTTGACACGGACTTCCATGTATTAAAATGTCCGGCTTCAGATTCCATCCCACAACAGACTGTGTTTTGTATAGCAGTTCTTCACTGAACATATTGTTATAAGATCGGACTGCTTTTTCATCAATTTCAACGTAGTCGATCGCTTTTGTTGGTATCTTCAGATTTCGCAATGCACATCGCGGGCTTCCTATTCCTCCGAATAGTTCCAAAATCTGCACTGGTCTTTCTTCTGTTGCTGTCATCTGTCCATTTTCCTTTCTATGTACCGCCTTTCGGCATAATCAATCTGCGCTGATCAGCGCAGTCATATATATCACCACACCCCTTCCGGCAACATCTGACGCTGCGTTGTTGCTTTTCGCATTAAAAAGCATCTGAAAACCTGTTGAACATCCGCATAGAATTCTGGCAGTCTATGCCCGCCGCTATTTTTCCACAGTGTTCATCGGACGGCTATCAGCTTGCCATCGTCAGCGATCACGTTGCCATCGTGACCGGACGGGGCTTGCGCCCCGTTTCGGCTTCTATCCTCTGAACTATTCTTCCCATTGATAAGATGTGCAGGCTATGCATCTTTTGCATCTTTCCATCGGTTCGTCCGATACCACGCTTGCAAATCCCATACATGTCCCGTCACTATCCCTTCCTGCATTCCCGATCTTGCGTTGCAAACTACATGTCCGGATCCGTTCTTTTATCCTGCACTTCTTGCAAACGATTTTCTTTCCAACCGTTCCCCCTCTTCTCCTCGTGTATTCTGCCGCCCATGCTCTACTAACTCCTGTATCATTAGATTTCCAGCCCATGATCCACTCGCCGCATGCATCGCAATATACGTCCGTTTCTACTGTTCTTTCGATTGCCATTTTCATGTCCTTTGCTTAATAGTCATAATCAATATTTTCATCTGCTTCCGTGTAATACTCCCCGTCATAGCCTTTCGCCATTAGCTGATCGTAGCAGTCCCAGCAAACCAATCTGAACGGGATCCCGTTGCAGTCCCGTGTGAACTGCATGTCACTTCGTTGCACCTGATGTCCGCACACGGGACATGTCCGGATGTCAGTCGATCTTTTCTTTGTCACTGTCGTTCCTCCTCTCTGTTCTCTTTCATCAGCCAGATAGTTTCATCATCGTTGCAAATTCCGAAGTATTCATCTGTCCGTGTAAAGTTGAATTCAATTCCATAAAACTGTCTGATTGCTAACTTGAAAACTTCCCATCTATCCTGACAGCTTTTACAGGTACGATCCCAGTATCCGAAGCCCAGTCCCTGATCCGGATCGCCAATTCCCGGCGTCGCTTTTCTTCTTTCTTCCAGTGCCTGATCCCACGCCTTAATCGTTTCTTCCAGTTCTCCGCCCATTTCTGTCATCATAAATTTTTTAATATTCAGCTTCATATTCTTCCGCCTTTCATATGTACTTCCCCGATCCTTTTCGGGGAACAAATTATATTGCCTTCTGTGCCATGTCTGCGCTGTACTGCTTTCGGTTTCCATTTTCTGCGCCACCTCTTTTCAGTTCGTGGTAGATGGTGGCTCTGTGAACGTCCATTGCTTCCGCTATCTCTTCTGCACGCTTTCCCTGTTTGCACATCGCTTCAATGGCTTTTCGGTCTTCATAATTCAATCTTTTATATTTCCTTGCCACGTTCTCATTCTCCTTTCCTTTGTAAATAAAAAATGCGGTAAGAGTTTTTAAGCTCTACCGCATTCTGCTTTTTGTGTAAAAAAATAAATGCGGCAGAGGTTTAATACCTCTTGTCGCATTTAATTTTAAAACTTATAATTTTTTTAATCTTTTTCCACTCATTTACTTTACACAAAGCGCCAGAACGGTATATAATGATATAACCAGTTTAAAAAAAATAAAATAAAAAGCAAGGCTATGCAAGCTTGCTTGCAATAGACTGGATTTTTATTTGTCTCAACTTTTCTCAAAAAGTCAGGATGTGATAGAATGAAAATTGAAAAAATCAACGACAATCAGATACGCTGCACCCTCACAAAAGAAGATCTTTTAAGCCGGGAGATCAAACTGAGCGAGCTTGCTTATGGCACAGAGAAGGCAAAGAGTCTTTTCCGCGACATGATGCAGCAGGCCGCCTACGAATTTGGTTTTGAGGCAAACGATATTCCTCTGATGATCGAGGCAATCCCTCTTTCCTCAGATTCCATCATACTCATCATCACGAAGGTGGAGGACCCGGAAGAGCTGGACACCCGTTTTGCCAAGTTTTCTCCCCAGCAGCCGGGCGATACGCCCTTTGGCAGCTCCCCCATCGCTTCCAAGCTGGAAGGCGCCGATGATGTGCTGGGTCTTTTCAACAAGATCCGCAATGCCAAGAAAAAGGCAATGGAGCAGTACAACGCTGAAAATACCACCGAGGAAACTGCGGAGAAGGAAGCGCCCGAAACCGCTCCAGCCGACACCGCAGCCTTTAATCTGACAAGGCTTTACCGGTTCCGGGATCTTGATACCGTGATCCGCGCCGCCCATATTCTGGAGGGCCATTACAACGGAGAAAACAGCCTCTACAAGGACCCGCTGACCAGAGAGTACCATCTCATCATCAGCAAATCCGGCCACACACCGGAGGAGTTCAACAAGATCTGCAACATTCTCTCCGAGTATGCAGGCAACCGGAAATATGTGCCCACGATGCGTGCCTTCTATCAGGAACACATGGAAATCATCGTGAAAGACGAGGCGCTGCAGAAGCTGGCGCAGCTGGCATAAGAAACGAAAGCGACATAAAAAACGGGAAGAAATCTCCATCTGAAAGATTTCTTCCCGTTTCTGTTTTCAAAGATAAATTACTCAGCTTTTGCTTCCTGAGCCTGGCTCTCAACGAAAGCGTTTACTCTGGTGACGAGCAGATCCGGCTCGATGCCGTGAACGTATGCAGCCTCCTCAACAGACTCCATCTGAGCGGACGGGCAACCGATGCAGTGCATTCCTGCTGCCATCAGTACTGCTCCCATATCCGGTGCTTCATTTAAAATATCTCCAATGATCATTTCTTTGCTGATTTTAATCATGATCGTGTACCTCCTTATTGATTTTGTCACAGATATTTTTCATTATAATCTCTTTCTTTGTTTTTCGCAAGGGACAAAAGAAAGAAATAAAGATTAAAAAAATCAAAAAAACGCTTGCAAAACAGAACTTTGTATTGTATAATAACCCGTAAGAGATTTGAAATGGACCTCTATTTATATTCTATTATATTCTGTGAGAGATATCCTCTCGCTTATTCCAAGATTTTTTTACAACTGAACAGACAATGACAAAATGACCTTCAGCCCCGCTCCAGCTCTGTTTTTTTCTATTTTCCGTTTCATTTCTCTTGATACAAAAGAAAACCGCTTTGTATGGAAATGGAACCGTCAGCCTGCAAAAATACAAGCCATTTTTGGACTGACAACAGGAAAGTAATATATCACAGAGAGCACATCCATTTTCGGCGGTGAAAAGAAAGGGGTGAGACCGATTTCAGGAAAGCACCGTGACGAGCAGTTTAAACTGTACAGCGAACTTTCCTATTATGACGGAGCAGGTATCCAACTCTGGCTGGACGGTGTACCCAGTACGCCCGAAGAGATTGCCAGGGCATGCTGCGCCAGAGAAGGAAACAGTTACATGCGGGATTACATCAGAAACGCTTCTGATAAAGTAACAGATATCGCCTTCGACTGCATCGACAAAGACGAAAAATCCAGGTGAAAGCGTCCCCTTCGCAGACAGACTTGGTAAATTATTCTGATGAAAGTCGAATTTGGTCGTTTCGCAGCAGTCTCTAGTATGATATAATGAGAATTGCGGAAGCTGCTTTGCAGCGGAGCAATTCGTAGGTACAGATATAAAGATAACAGGGGCTGGAGGTCGAACGAATGAAGAAAAAAATACTGCCCGTAGTGGCAGCAGCGGTACTGATCGTAGTTCTTGCGGCAATTCTGATTGTCAGCAAAGTTGTAGATAAATACATTCCCACAGACGAAAAGATGGACTCTGCGGAATATTACGGAATCACCGGGGAAGGCCAGGTGCCCGTGATCCTTCAGGATAAAGTGGCAGGCGAGATGAGCATGCTGGTGGATGGTGTGCCCTATCTGAATTATAACACCGTGAAAGACAGCTTAAACAGCCGTTTTTACTGGGATTCCACGAATCAGCTCATGCTCTATACCACGCCAACGGATGTAATCAAGATCCCGGCAGGCGGAGCGGAATATACGGTTTCCGACGAGGCAGAATCCTTTGATCAGATCATTGTGAGACTGGAAGGAGAGGTGCCTTACATCGAGGCAGATTTCGTGAAACAGTACACAAATATGACTTATGAGACGCTTCAGGAGCCGGATCGTATTCTCGTGACTTACAAATGGGGAACGATCCAGCAGGCGAAAGTCAAACGCGACGAGAACGTCCGCTATCAGGGCGGTGTCAAGAGCCCGATTCTGACATCAGTAGCTAAAGGCGATCTGGTGACAGTCCTGGAACAGCTGGAGAACTGGACCAAGATTGCCACGGCGGATGGTTATATTGGTTATGTGAGAAACAAAAGGCTGGGTTCTGTGACGGAGACGACGATTTCCAATGAGTTTACGGAGCCGGAATACACGAGAATTAAGAAGGATTACACGATCAATCTCGTATGGCATCAGATCAGCAATATGGATTCCAACTATGCTTTATCCTCGGACATCGAGTCCATGACCGGCGTCAACACGATTTCTCCCACCTGGTTTTCAGTAGCCAGCAAGGACGGAACCGTTTCTTCCCTGGCAGACAGCAGCTATGTGGAGACAGCTCATGAGAAAGGCCTGGAAGTCTGGGGCCTGGTGGATAACTTCAACCAGGAGGTGGATATGAAGGAAGTCCTGACCAACACCACAGCCAGAGAGAAGCTGACGACGCAGCTGATTGAGGCGGCTCTGGAGTACCAGCTGGACGGCCTGAATATTGACTTTGAGAATCTGGGCGAGGAACTGGGAGACGCTTACATTGAGTTCCTCCGTGAACTCTCCATTCAGTGCAGAAAGAATAACCTGGTACTCTCCTCAGACAATACGGTTCCGAGAGACTTCAGCGCTTACTATCAGCGCTCAGAGCAGGCAGAGGTCGTGGATTACTTCATTATTATGGGCTACGACGAGCACTATGTAGGCTCCGATCCGGGTTCCGTTGCCTCCCTTTCCTTTGAAAAAGAGGGCATCGAGTCCACGATCGCGGAGGGCGTTCCGGCGGATAAGATCATCAGTGGTGTGCCTTTTTATACGAGACTCTGGAAGACGGATACCAGCGGGGAAGTTAGCAGCGAGGCTATCGGTATGAATACGGCGGATTCCACGCTGGAGGCGAACGGTGTGACAGCCAACTGGAGCGACGAGACCAGTCAGGATTATGCGGAATATCATGATCCGGACGGCGCGCTCTACCAGATCTGGTTGGAAAATGAGGCTTCCATGGAGCTCAAAGCCAAGCTCATACCGGAATATCAGCTGGCAGGAATTGCGGCCTGGAAACTGGGATTTGAGCGGTCCAGCATCTGGGATGTGATCAGTACAAATATCAAATAAATAGAAGGGGAGCGCTTCGCGCGGGATCAGAAGACTGGTTCTGCACGGAGGCTCCCCGTTTTTGTTCTAAGAAGAAAAGGCTCTCTCATACACTGGAAAGACTGGATATCGTGAAAAAGGAGCCGGAAAGCGTGAAAAAAATCAGTATGGAGACCATTCTTGGGGTGCTTCTTTTTGCCGGGCTGGGCCTTTTGTTCACCCGGGGTATACAAAAGACAGCCGGGGAGGCCGTGACGGAAGAAAAACAGGCGGCCGTGACCGCTACGGTGGTCATCGACGCCGGCCATGGCGGAAGCGATCCTGGAAAGATCGGCATTAACGGAGCCCGTGAAAAAGAGGTGAATCTGGCCATTGCGGAGGAGCTGAAAGCCTGTCTTGAGGAGGCCGGAATCCAGGTGGTCATGACTCGGTCCGATGCAGGCGGCCTTTATCAGGAATCAGATGAGAACAAAAAACAGGCGGATATGCGGGCCCGCTGCGCGATCATTGACGAGGCCGGAGCGGAGCTGACTGTCAGCGTCCATCAGAACAGCTACCCGGCAGAATCTGTCCGGGGGCCCCAGGTTTTTTATCATGCGCAGTCTTCCGAAGGCCAGAAGGCGGCGGCCTGCCTCCAGGAAGCCCTGAATCAGGAACTTTCCATCACGCGGCCCCGGGAGATCAAAGCCAACAATACCTATTACATATTGAAAAAAACAAAAACGCCGGTGGTCATCGCCGAGTGCGGTTTTCTTTCCAATTATGAGGAAGCGGAAAAGCTGACCACGAAAGACTACCAGAAACAGGTGGCCCATGCCCTTTGCAGCGGGATTCTGGCCTATCTGGAAGCCTCCGGCGGATAAAAAGGAGAAATTATTTATGAGAAAACACCTGAAAAAATACAGATTTTTCATGATTGCTTTATGGGCACTCTGTCTTTTTGCCGTCCTGCCTTTCGGAAACGTTCGTGCGGCAGCGGTAAAGCCTTCCTGCACAAAGACAAAAACGGTCTATTTCCAGAAGCAGACTTTCCATGATCCCATGACCCGGAAAAACATCGTCTCCTATGATCTTCTGGGCACGGGGGAACTTGCCCTTGGCAATCTCTCCTCCAAAGCAGTGATTACCAACCTCAAATCCAGCAACCGCCATATTGAAGCGGTGGCGGACGTTCCCTATAAGAAGATCTATCTCTCCGCCAGTTCCCTGAAAAATGGGGAAAAGACGGTCTTAAGTTTTACCGTGAAGCAGAACAGGAAGACTTACCGTCTCTCCTGCAAGGTGACTTTCCGCACGGATTTTGTGAAAAGCGCGAAGCTTGGAGCGCTTGATCTTACCAGGAAACTGAACCAGTCAACAGGGGCAGTGCGTATCAAAACCGCTCAGAAGAAGGCAAGGCTCCTGATTACCCTTCCTTCCGATTATAAGGTCGTAAGCATCCGTTACAACTACAAAGGCCAGGAGACCGGCCCCGTCTGGAAAACGGCGAAGAAGCTGCAAAATGGAGGCGTCTTTCCTATTGGAAAGGACACGGTCCTGATGGTCGAGTACGCGCCCAAAAGTGGAAAGAGCCTCTACAACCGCTCGTATATCCTTCATATCAATCGCGTCTGACTCTGTACAAACCCCTGAAATTCAGTTATACTGAAAGCTGTCACGAATAGACGAGTGAATCAGTAAGGAAAAATAGATAAAGGAGAGTTTTACATGAGTACAGTAGGTATCATCGGAGCGATGGAAGTAGAAGTAGAGACCCTCAAAAAGCACATGAAGGTGAGAAGAACCGTAAAGAAAGCCCATATGGAATTTTGTGAGGGCGTTCTCGGCGGAAAAGAGGTTGTTGTGGTAAGAAGCGGCATTGGAAAAGTTAATGCGGCTGTCTGCACCCAGATCCTGGTGGATGATTTTAAGGCAGATACCGTCATCAATACCGGTATCGCAGGTTCCCTGAAGGCAGAGATCAATATCGGAGATATTGTGGTTTCTACTGATCTGGTTCATCATGATATGGATGCCGTGAATTTCGGCTATCCGCTGGGACAGATTCCTCAGATGGACACCTTTTCTTTCAAGGCAGATGAGAGACTCGTGGAACTGGCTGAGAAAGCCTGCCATGAGGTAAATCCTGAGATTCAGGTATTCCGCGGAAGAATCGTCAGCGGCGATCAGTTTATCGCAGACAAAGAGGTAAAGAACCGCATCACCGGGAACTTCCAGGGCTACTGCACCGAGATGGAAGGTGCAGCCATCGCTCAGGCCGCTTACTTAAACGACGTTCCCTTTGTGGTACTTCGTGCCATCTCCGATAAGGCCGATGACAGCGCCAGCATGGATTATCCGACCTTCGAGGCCCAGGCCGCAGAGCATTGCGTGAAGCTGGTTGAGCATTTCCTGGAGCTCATCTAAGGTTATTCAGCCATTTCTTCAGGTACCTGAACCCCTTTTCGAGGCGCTTTTTGTCAAACGAAAATGCTTGCAAAAGTTTTGGGATGGATTATAATGGCCCTACGACCGGGGCATGATATCCGCTGCCCGCGGGGCAAGCTTCCGCATCAGAAGAAAGACCGGCTCTTCTGGTGCAGGACAATCACATTTCATATAACTGTTCAGTACCTTCACAGTTACGAGCAAAAATCCAACAAAAATCGCCTTCGGCGATGGGATTTTTGCGTGCAACCCTCGGGATTTTGGCATATTCATGCCAAAACACCTCGCGGGACAGTGGCTCCTGAACAGTTACCGCATTTCAAAAGGGGGATTCATATGTTACAGACAGTGATGCAGCAGAACTTACTGTTCTATGGAATCGGGATTCTTTGCTTTTTCGGTGTGATAAGCCAGATCTGGCTCTGGGGGATCTACAGCAGGATGATAAAAGATATGGAAAATGAGCGGGCAGCCAAAGGAAAGTTTATCCGTCAGATCCGGCAGAGGTATGGCCTCCTGAAGAGAATGGGAGACGGAAGCGTCAATACCCGGGCTTTTCTTGAGAGGAGCCTTTATCAGTACCGCCATCTGGGCCGGACGTTGCATCAGTGGCGGCGGACAGGCGCTGTGGCTCTGGTTCTGAGTCTGATTCTTGGCCTTGTGGGCTATTATTATGCGGGAAATCTTCGGATGGGAGCGGCCCTGCGGCAGAATTATCTCTGGGCTATGGGCATTGCAGCGGCAGTTATGGGCCTGCTCTATGGTCTTACGGACGTCCGTTACCGCCGTTCCTATCTGGAGACCGGCCTTCTTGATATGCTGGAAAACAGCGGAAACACGGCGGCAGTTGTGAAGAACGGCAAACAATCCGCTTCCCCGGAAAAAGGTCAGCCGGCCCTTTCCGAGGAGAGCAAACAGGCGAACGGCAGCCGGGAGCAGAGTTTTGCTCCTCTTGAGACGGCCGCTGCGGCAGCGGACAAGCTTCCCTTCCGAAAAAATAAAAAGGCAGCCGTCAAAATGCAGCAGGAAAAGAAGGATCTCAAGGCAGATCTCTCACGGATTCGTGCCTCCGTAGGGGAAGCAGCGGCCGGTGCGGAGGCGGAGAAAGAGCGGAAGGCAGAAATCCTCAAAAACATGGACCCGGCGGAGCAGGAACGTATCATACGGGAGGTGCTGAAGGAATTCCTATCGTAACTGTTCAGTATCTTCACAGTTACGAGCGAAAATCCAATGAAAATCGCCTTTGGCGATGGGATTTTTGCTGCAACTCTCGGGATTTTGGCATATTCATGCCAAAACACCTCGCGGGATAGTGGCTCCCGGATAGTTACTCTCTCGCTAATAAATAGACTTGAATCTGTGCGGTAAGTTTGATAAAATAAGGAAAAGTGGTAAGTATATAATTCACAAAGGAGTAATGGACATGGAAAACAGAGTTACATTTGACTATTCAAAAGCAATGCAGTTCATTGGCGAAAATGAAATTACTTCCATTAAGGCCATCGCTGAGACCGCCAAAAATATCCTGGTGGAGAAAAGCGGCGCTGGAAACGACTTCCTCGGCTGGATCGACCTTCCGGTGAACTATGATAAAGAAGAGTTTGCAAGAATCCAGAAAGCTGCCGACAAGATCAAAAACGACAGCGACGTTCTGGTAGTGATCGGCATCGGCGGTTCTTACCTGGGAGCCAGAGCTGCCATCGAGTTCCTGCGTCATAGCTTTTATAATAACCTTCCGAAAGAGGTTCGGAAAACGCCGGAGATTTATTACTGCGGAAACAGCATCAGCAGCACCTATCTCCAGCATCTGATCGATGTGATCGGCGACCGTGATTTCTCTGTAAATATTATTTCCAAATCCGGTACCACCACAGAGCCGGCCATCGCTTTCCGTATCTTCAAGGAAATGGCTGAGAAGAAATATGGTAAGGAAGAGGCAGCAAAGAGAATTTATGCTACCACCGACAAGGCCAAGGGAGCCCTGAAGAATCTGGCAACAGAGGAAGGCTACGAGAGCTTTGTTGTTCCTGATGACGTAGGAGGCCGTTTCTCCGTACTGACCGCTGTAGGCCTTCTTCCGATCGCTGTCAGCGGCGCTGATATCACCAAACTGATGGAAGGCGCAGCAGCAGGAAGAGAGAGAGCACTGAACGCTCCCTTCGAGGAGAACGACGCAGTCCTCTACGCAGCAATCCGTAACATCCTTCACAACAAAGGAAAATCCGTTGAGATTCTGGCAAACTATGAGCCGAGCATGCATTATGTTTCCGAGTGGTGGAAACAGCTGTACGGCGAGTCCGAGGGTAAAGACCAGAAGGGTATTTTCCCCGCATCCGTAGATCTGACCACAGATCTTCATTCCATGGGTCAGTTTATCCAGGACGGCGCGCGTATCATGTTTGAGACTGTTGTAAATGTGGGCGAGCCCAAAGCCACCATCACCATCGGCAAAGAGCCGGTAGACCTTGATGGTCTGAACTATCTGGCTGGCAAAGATATGGACTTTGTCAACAAGAGTGCCATGAACGGCACGATTCTTGCCCATACGGATGGTCAGGTGCCCAACCTGATGATCAATGTCCCGAAGCAGGATGAGTACACTCTCGGTGAGCTGTTCTATTTCTTCGAGTTCGCAGTAGGCGTCAGCGGCTACATGCTGGGAGTAAATCCCTTCAACCAGCCGGGCGTTGAGAGCTACAAGAAGAATATGTTTGCTCTCCTTGGCAAACCGGGCTACGAGAAAGAAAGAGAAGAGCTCTTAAAAAGACTGTAATTGAAAAAAACAGGAGGGTGCGGCAGGGTTGTCTTGTCGTGCCCTTCTTTAAAAAACGGGAGAATTATGGAGATTGTTTTTCTAGAAAAAGGTTCTCTGGGCAATGATCTGGATCTCAGCTATTTTTCAGAGCTCGGACATGTGACCTTTTACGAACTGACAAAGCCGGAGGAGGTTCCGGAGCGGACCAGGGATGCGGATGTGATCATCGTCAACAAGATTCCGATGAATGAAGCGACTCTTTCCGGTGCATCCCATCTGAAACTGGTGGCTCTCACCGCCACCGGCATGAATAATATCGATTTTGACTATACCAATTCCCATGGAATCCAGGTAAAAAACGTGGCAGGCTATTCCACGAATGCGGTGGCGCAGCATACCTTCGCCCTGCTTTTCTATGTGCTCCATCGGCTGGCTTACTATGACAACTATGTAAAGTCAGGAGCCTACTGTACGAATCCCGGTTTTTCTCATTTTGATGAAAAATTCTCCGAGCTGGACGGGAAGACCTGGGGGATTGTCGGTATGGGAGCCATCGGTCAGCGGGTAGCGTCCATTGCCGAGGCCTTTGGCTGCCATGTGATCTATTATTCTACTTCCGGAAGAAATACGGATCAGCCCTATGAACGGGTGGATTTTGAGGAGCTTTTGAAGCGCTCCGATGTGATTTCCCTTCATGCGCCGCTGAATCCGGACACCGAAGGAATTATGAACCGGGAAGCCTTCCGGAAAATGAAGAAAAGCGCTTTTCTGGTGAATGTAGCCAGAGGCGGCCTTGTGGTGGAACAGGATCTGGCGGACGCCCTGAAGGAGGGAGAGATCGCCGGAGCCGGATTGGATGTCCTCTGTCAGGAACCTATGCGTCCGGAAAATCCTCTCTTTGCCATCAAGGACAGCAGAAAGCTGATTATTACGCCGCACATGGCCTGGGCTCCGGTAGAAACCCGGGAAAGGCTGATGAGGTGTGTATATAGAAACATAGAAGAGATAAAATAAGGAGGATGAGACTATGGCATTTTTTGATGAACTGAGCAAGAAACTTTCCGGCGTGAGCCGTGTGGCCGTACGGAAAGCAAAGGAAGTAACTGACATCGGAAGCTTAAAACTTCAGATCGCTGACGAAAACCGCAAACTGAGCAAGATCTACGAGAACCTGGGAAGAGAATACTATGATAAATTTCAGGATGATGTAGCTGAGGAGCTGGCCGAGCTCGTGAGCCAGATTAAAGACAGCAATGACAAGATTGCAGGTCTTCAGGATGAGATCAGCAGAGTCGAGGCTGAGAGCGCTGCCCGAGCAGAAGAAGAGCGTGTTCGCAGAGAAGCAGAAGCTCAGGCGAAAAAAGAGTCTGTGGCAGAGGCAGAGATGCGCGTTGTAGATGAGGACGAGGAAGAAGAGGCTAAAAAAAACGGCGAAATGACCGAGTCCGAAGAAGAAATAACTGGCGAAACGGAAGCCGGGGAGACCGAAGACGCAGCAGAAGATGAGGAAGCTTACGAGACAGAGGATGAAGCTGTAGAAGCTGACGACGAGGCTGCCGAGGAAGTCTCCGAAGAAGAGCCTGCCGAGGAAACATACGCCGATGAGACCGAAACCACCGAAGAGCCGGAAGAGAAATCCGAGTGGTTATAAGCCGAGATAAGGATTGTATACAAGAATGAGAATTTAATTACAGATTGTATACAACATGTTTTGGGGTAACATATGCATGGATAAACATTACTTAACACAAACAAAAAACCGGAATGACGACCAACTGCCATTCCGGTTTTTATCTTAAAGATCATAGGAATCGTCTTCCTCGATCACCTGTATCTCCAGATAATCAAAAGGAATTTCCTCGATAAAACTGTCTTTTCTGAAACGGGTTTTGCTGTGGCGCTGAAACTCCGACACATTGGAGGAGAGCCAGATGGGCTTTCCCAGATCAAAGTCATAGCAGATTTCTTCCAGAGCCTGAAAGATCTTATGGGTTCTGGTGTCTTTCGCATCATTTTCCACAACCGTATCTTTTAATAAATGATTATCCTTCCAGATCTTCCCCCACATCCGAAACATCTGAGGAACCTCCTTCCGTTTCTGATTCTGTCTCATTTTCCGTTGTCACGGTATCTGCTTCCTGAAAAAATTCATAGACCTTTCCAGAGACTGCGCGGATATTTTCCACCGCTGTGTCCTCGTCGGTGAGATCCGTGGCCATAACGCAGATGATATAATCCCGGTAGGGCGTGTATACAATCGAGACATCGTTCTGGGTGTTGTCTTTTTCACCGGTCTTATTGGCGGTCTTGATCTCGGAAGGGATACCGGCGGGAATTTTCCAGGTGATATCCTGGTTCAGAAGATAGCCCTCCAGCTGGCGGGAAGCCAGGTGACTCACCATGTCGCCATCATAGATTTCTTCCAGGAAACGGCCGCAGTCCTTGACGGAGGTGACGTTGACCTCATCCCCGTACCAGAGGTTGGAATCCTCCAGACCGTTGTACTGATGGGTGTCCGTAAAGTCGTGTTCCTCGATAAAATCATTTACTTTTTCCATGCCATCTCTGTGGTCGTGGGAATCGCTGAGATAACGAACCAGCTCATTGGCGGCCTCGTTGTCGCTGAGGCTGATCATATCGCTCAAAAGCTGATCGATGGTGTCTGTCTCTTCCAGTTCCTGACTCTGGATTTCCTCCAGAACGGCTCCGGCTATGTAAAGTTTGATCAGGCTTGCGGAATCCTGGGGTCTGTCATTGATGGTGAGACTGATTCCACTTTTCAGATCCTTCACATAGATGGACCAGGAACCCTCGTAAGTATCGATCATCTCATTCAGATCTTTTTTCAGATTTTTGAAAGAAGGAACGAGAAGATACTGGGAGGTCAGATAATATTTTAATTCAGAATCCTTCTCCGTTGAACGGGTTTCCGTACGGATGCCCTCGGAAGCAAGTTCGGATTCCTCCTCCGGGGTGACTCCGGGAGTCTGGGACTCGGTTTCTGTTTTGGATTCCGTTTCTGTCGTTATCTCCGTTTCTGTTTCCGTCGCTGTCTCGCTGGAAGTTTCGCTCCCGGACTCGGTTTCCGTCTCGTTTTCTGTTTCCTTTTTCAGAGGGGTCTTTTTCTCTGTAGATTTTTCTGTGGAAAGCGTAGTCTTTTTGCTGGAATTTTTCACAGGAACTTCGGTTTCTTCTTTCGTTTCCGTCTCTGTTTCAGCAGTTGTTTCCTTATTTATAATATCTGTCTCGGGAGCTTTCTCCTTTGTATTCGGTGATGCGTCTGCCTGCAGGGAAGCGCTCGCTTCCGTTGTCCGGTCCAGGGTTACTGCCCCTTCATACATGAGGACCGCGGCCGCAGTTACCGCAGAGATCCGTATCAGTCGTTTTGCCAGATTCATAGATGCCCTTGCCTTTCTAAATGGACGTATCTGATGTTGCCTCATGCCATCATACAATAAAAGGGACGAAAAGTAAATAATTTTTGCAAACAGTGAGAAATATGAGAGGATCTTGTGGTATAATCTGTGATAAAAAGGGAATAAAAATTTCTACAGTAATACTTGTTAACTGTATAGATGTACAATGTTATTATCTGTTTAAATAACGGAGGATAATTCAATGGAAGAAGAGATTTTGAAGGTACGGATGCTGGGAGGTTTTTCAATGGTTTATCAGGAAAAAACACTGGTGTTTGGCAGAAATTACATATCAAAAAGCACACAGCTTCTGCAGATTCTGTTCCTTCACCTGGAAAAGGGGATAGCGAAGGAGCGGCTTCTGGAAGAGCTGTATGGTCGGGATGATGTGGAGAACCGGAACGGCAGCCTGAACAATACGATTTTCCGGTTGAGAAAGCAGCTGGAGGCGGCAGGTCTGCCCGAAGGCAAGTATTTTTACCTGAAAAAAGGAATTTACTATTGGGATTCCGTGATTCCTGTGGAGACAGACCTCTCTGTTTTTGAAAAAAAACTGGAAGAAAGCAGAAAAGAGACCGACGAAGAGAAAAAAACGGAGCTTTTAAAAGAAACCTGTGCTCTGTATACCGGAGAGCTTCTTCCGAATATGACCGGAGAAAACTGGGCAGCAGTGGCAAATATTCATTATCGGGATCTTTATTTCGAAGCACTGGAAGAACTTTGCACCATTCTAAAGGAGAAACGCTATTATGAGACGATCTACCAGCTGACCACAACGGCGGCAGGAATGTATCCCTTTGAAGAGTGGCAGCTCTGGCGCATCGACAGCCTGATAGCCATGAACCGTTATCAGGACGCCATGGCCATTTACAAAGAAGCGACGAAACATTTTTTTGATGATCTGGGACTTCCGCCTTCCGAGGAGATGCTGGAGCGCTTCCGGCTCATGAGCGACCGGATTCAGCAGTCCGTGGGGGCGCTGGAGGAGATCAAGAAAGGCCTTCGGGAAAAAGAAGAGCAGAAGGGGGCCTATTACTGCTCTTTTCCGAGTTTTATTGACATTTATCATGTGATCAGCCGCATGATGGAGCGAAGCGGGATCTCTGTCTATATCATGCTTTGCACGCTGACGGACAAAAATGGAGAGATCCGTATGGGAACCGATCGGAATAGGGAGGCTTCGGAGGCCTTAAGAGTTGCGATCTGCAATTCTCTCAGGCGCGGAGATTTTTACACCAGATACAACGAAAGCCAGTTTCTGGTCATGCTTTCCGGGACGACTCTGGAGAACTGCCAGGTGCTCTCGGCCAGAATTGACCGGAATTTCAGAAAAGAGTTTAACGGTCATTTCCGGATCAATTACTATATGGCTTCTGTGGCAGAACTCCGGGAAGAGAAGGACGGGGAAACGCTTTCCTTTCATTCGGCGGCAGACTGTTGGAAGATCAGTCAGAAATAACAGGAGAGACACATTTATATGGAAGAAATTCGATTCAATCTGGCTGCACCGGATCTCCTCTGTATCTGTGTGGACGACAGACAGTATGGAGAGAACAGCGGAAGGGTGTATTGCTGTTATTCCAGGGAAGCAATGTATTTTGCCCATGAATATCAGCTGATAAAAATAATAGAAAGACTTCTGGACCGCATCGATTATCCTCAGTCTTCGGTGAAGATCCGTAGTTTTCAGGAGAAAGAAGAAAAGCGGCTTCTGAAGCCGGAAAAAGTCCTGGAGGGCCGCGAGGTGGCGAACCACAGCGGAAAACTTGATACGTTTCTTGTACATATTAAGTACCGGCAAAACGCGACCTGGCAGGGAGAGATACGCTGGGTAGAAAAAGGGAAAAATGTCTCTTTTCGCAGTGAGTTAGAGCTTTTGAAGCTCATGGATAACGCGCTGGAAATGTAGTGTACTGTCCCATTCATATTTCGTATAATGAGACAGTACACCAGTGATACGATAAAACTCTTTCAAAAGGCACAAAAAAATATGAAAAATAGCATAGACGAAAGAGGTTAAGAAAGAGTATATTTGGTATAATTGACGAAATAGAAAAGTTTCTATAAACAGAGAACCAGATGGGAGGATGGGTGAGATGCTTGCAGGACGAAAAGAATAGAAACACACTTGGAAAAAAGGGCACATTTGTTGTACATGTACAGTACCTGGAGAATTCCACCTGGCAGGGTGAGATTGTCTGGGCAGAAAAAAATGAATCTTTGAAATTCAGAAGTGCTTTGGAACTTTTAAAAATCATGGACAGCGCTCTGGCAACAACAGAACAGGGTGAAGAGAAAGGAGAAAAGTTATGAATAACAGAAAATGGTCCAGAATTATTGCGATGCTTCTGGCTGTGATGTTGGTATTTTGCGATTCTAACGTGACATACGCTGTAGAATCCATGACGGAAGCACAGACAGAAGATCCGGCAGCGGCACAGGCAGCGGCAGATGCAGAAGCAGCAAGGCAGGCCGAAGAGGCTCAGGCTGCCGCAGAAGCAGAGGCAGCAAGGCAGGCCGCGGAAGCAGAGGCAGCAAGGCAGGCCGCAGAAGCAGAGGCAGCAAGGCAGGCCGAAGCAGCCCAGGCAGCGGAAGCAGCAAGGCAGGCCGAAGCAGCCCAGGCAGCAGAATCAGAGGCGGTAAGACAGGCAATGGAAGCGCAGGCCGCCGCAGATGCAGAAGCAGCAAGACAGGCCGAAGAGGCCCAGGCTGCAGCAGGCACAGAAGCAGCAAGACAGGCCGAAGAGACCCAGGCCGCCGCAGATGCAGAAGCAGCAAGACAGGCCGCAGAGGCCCAGGCTACAGCGGATGCAGCAACAGCAGACAGCGAGACAGAGCCGCAGACCACACCGTCTGCCACAGGAAGCCTGACTCTGAAAACAGAGGAAGCTTCCACGCAGAAGGATGGAGAGCCTGCAAAGCTGAAAGTGACTTATGAGCTCAGCGCTGACAGCAGCGTGAATGCCGTTGAAACCAGACTTTATGCCTGGAATAAAAATGCCGGTTATCCGCAGTTTAAAGACGGCAAGTTTACCGATCCTGAAACCAAACGTGAGTTTCAGCTGAAAACCGACAAAGACGGTTTGGTTTATGTGGAATACATTCTGAAGAAGGGCGAGTCTTTCACAGAAGAGTTCGAGTTCATCGATACCACACTTGAGGTGGGCACTCAGATTACCTTTGATGTGGCCATCGGCGCTAATGGCGTTGTTCCGGCGAACTGCTCCATCCAGAGCACCACTGCCAAAGTGACCTATGCGCTTCCGGATGGAAATGGAACAGCCACAGAAGTAGAAACCGAATCCAACGCTCCGGAGAGCGCTGCAGTAGAGAATACCGTGGCTTTTCAGAGTGCGGAAGGTGCGAGCGTAACGGTTGACGGCGCAGACGTAACCAATGGCACTGCTATGGCCAAAGACGGCAAGATCGTCTTCACCGTAACCCCGGCAGAGGGCTATGAAGTTACCAGTATCCTGGTAGACGGAACCATCCCTGCCAGAACCAACGATGAAACTCCGGAGACCAACGATTACATTATCGAAGGCATCCAGACTGACAGTACCGTGGTTGTGATCAGTACACAGGCGGTTGTAGTGGAAAGCGAGACTGAAAGTGAGACTGCAACAGAAGCAGCTACTGAGGTTGAATCAGAATCCGAGAGTGAGACAGAAGCAGCAGAGAGCGAAACCGTTGCTGAGACAGAGAGTGAAACCGAGACAATCGCTGAAACCGAAACGGAGAGCGAGACCGAGGCGGTTATCGAGACCGAAGCAAAGAGCAGGAAGAGGAAAGCGAAAGCCAAAGCCAAGGCGGCAGCACAGGCTGGTGAAGGAGAGAATGGAATTGCTGTTCCGAATGGGTCTGTCGACTTGACGGACTTCCTTACAAGTGCCACGATCATGACAAGCGATGGAAAACCTTATAATCCAGGCGATACCATGGCAAACAACGGCTGGTTCATTTTGAATCTGGAATTTGCAGAGAGTGGAACGAATCAGCTTCCTGTATACGATCCAGAAACAGGGCAGACGATTGTGGTTTATCAGATGCCAAAAGGTATTGCGAAACTGGATCCATCTACGAATAACCAGTTAAAAACGGAAGATAAAATCCTGGTAGGAGAATATGATGTAGAGACAGATGGCTCAATTAAGATTCGTTTCAATAAGGAAATCAATAGTTCTACTACAGCAAAAGGATGGATCACTGTACGGGCACAGTTTGACCGGAGCAATGTGGAGACAGATAAAGAATTTACAATTGATTTCGGTGGTAAAGCACAGGTAACTGTGAAACTGACAGATGGTGGTAAACTGGCTGCTAATAAGAGTGCCAGTGCCTATGATAAAGAAACAGAAACCTTTACTTTCACAATCACGCTGGATGCAGATGCGGATGTTTCTGATGCAGTAATTGCGGATAAACTGGGCAGCAGTCTGGAACTGGTGGCAGACAGTGTAGAACTGGATGGAAGCAAGAGCGGTTTTACAACAGATACGACAGCAAATCCCTTTAAAGTCACGATTCAATCTTTGAGCAAAGGTGAGCATAAACTTACTTATAAAGCAAAAATTAAAGAGGATGTTCTCCTAAATTATAATGGAGAAATTCCGGGACTGGACAACAGCGCAGAGATTACGGTGGATGATAAGGTGATCTCTGTAAAAGGAGATGCCTCCTATGAACATATCTGGTTAAATAAGTCCAATAATGGTGTAGATAAGAATACCGGAAAAACAACATGGACGATTGTTCTGAATCCGGAAGGAGATCAGCCGGTAGCTGGCTTGGTTATCCGTGACAGACTTACAGGAAAACTGAACTATGATAAGAGTCAGCCGATTCAGGTAAGTCCGAAAATCAATGGAAAGGATACCATCAGCTGGGATGAAGTCACCATGGGAAGTGACGGAAAATCCTGGTCCTATACCATGCCGGATACTGCCGGAAAAGAAGCATATACCTTTACCTATGCTACTTCAGCAGAAGAAGTCGATAAAAAGACAGATGCATACAATACGGCAACCGTAAATGGAAAATTCCCGTCTCAGTCTCATGTGACCTTAGAGCCAGGTACCGGTGATGGAATCGGAAAAATGACGAAGACTGCTGGAACAGTGGAACCGACAGAAGATGGAAAATACGTTCCCTGGGAAGCAACTCTTACGATTCCGAAAGGAACTTACAAGGATGGTGAAATTACCTATACCGATACGCTTTACGGAACTCATGAGTTTGCAGGCACTCTTTCTACTAATGCTGATAATCAGTATCTGAAAATTGAAGTGACTAAAGGAGATGGAAGCAGTCTGGATGTCAAAGTGACGAATCAGACAAAGAATTCTTTCCAGCTTTCTTTCCCGGCACTTACTCTGAAACAGGCAGAGACCGTAAAAATCAAGTATTACTCGAAAGTAAATGAAAATGGCACTCTGTCTAATGTAGGTGAGTTAAACAGCAATGGGAAGTTAAGCTCCGGTTCTGCTGATACGACGGTTCGTGATGATAACTTCCAGAAGGACGGTTCGTATGATAGCACGAGAGATACAATTACTTGGACAGTAACAGTTAATAAAGCGGGAAATAACTTTGCAAGTGGTTTAGTGACTATTAAAGATACGTTACCAGACAGTCAAGAGTATGTAGAAGGTTCTGCAACTTTGACCAAGGGTGATACAACAAGGCCATGTCGTAGAGTAAGCAAAACAGAAGAAGGAATTACAATTGAGTTTGAAATTTCAGATTCGACCACTGATGTTATTTATGTAACATATGAAACTAAGACGAAAGAAGGAGTAAATCGGGGAGAAACCATTCAAGCTAAGAATGTAGCGAAAATTTTGGTAGATGATAAAGAAGCAGGTTCCGCAGACACAACGGTAACAATCCCCAGCAATGTCTTCGATAAGGTATTGTTGAAAGATCCGGATGCCTGGACAGATAAGGATAAGAAGACAAAGGATTATGTGGCAGAGTTCGAGCTGATCATCAATGAAGGAAATGCCTCTTTGATATCAGGAAGTGAGGGCGCTGTTTATACGGTGAAGGATAAGATGTCTTCTACGATGGCGCTGGATCTGAGCAGTGTTGTTGTAAAGAATGGTGCCGGAGAGACTATTGGAAAAGACGTTGTAGCAGGTCCCTATTATACGATCCAGTATAGTGAGGCTACCCATGAATTTACTTTGGAAATTCATAATCCGGAAGCAGGTAATAATCATACCTATTATGTAACCTATAAGGCTAATGTTCAGGTGGGTTCCGGAGTTGGTGATGTCGAGTGGGACAATACTGCAGACTTTTCTGCTGGCAGTGTAAAGAAAACCAGCAGTCAGGATGGTACCGTTACAAAGACACAGACAACAGAAGGCGGAATTACCCTGGGAAAAACTTATATTAAAATTTTTAAGTATGACCGGGAAAATTCAAAGCCGCTTACTGGGGCAACTTTCGTATTGGAGCGTTATAACGAGAATTCAAAAGAATGGGATTTCATGCAGGAGGTAACTACTGTAACGACTGGAAAGGATGCAGGAATTGCATATTTTGGTCAGTCACCTGAAATTACTGATGCAGATCCCGCATTACAGCTGGATTCCGGAGTAAAATATCGTTTCTATGAGAAAACGGCCCCGGCTGGTTACCAGTTAAATTCCGAATATTACTATTTCCAGATTGCTGGTGAGAAGGAGTTTAAGGATTCCAATTATCCAGTGACACAGCTTAGCAGCGCTACCGCAGCTTTTTCAATTCCGAATATAGCAAAAATTTCTGTAAGCGCAACCAAAAGCTGGAATGATGCAGAGAACCAGGATGGCAAACGGCCGACGGAAATCACAGTAACTTTAAAGGCAAATTATCAGAACGCAAATGTAGCAGCTCCGGATGTCGTTAATGGTGAAATTGTAAGTGGCACCAATAACAGCCAGGTAAAACTGAAAGCAGATGCGTCTGGAAGCTGGGCAAATACGAAGGTTACCTGGAACAATCTGCCCAAAGTAGACAGCAATGGACAACAGATCACTTATACAGTAGAAGAAAGCTGGTTCAGCAATGAGTATTCTGCCAGCTATCAATACTCGAATGAAAAAGTGCGGGGTGTAAAAGGACAGGACGGAACGGTTACTATTACAAACACGCATACACCGGAGAAAGTTGAAAAAACTGTTACTAAGAAGTGGGATGACGCGAATGATCAGGATGGCCTGAGAAAGAATGTCAACGCATATGTATGCCTCTTTGCAGATGGCGAGCAGGTAACGAAAGATAGGGATGGAAAAACTGTAAACGCCATTCAGAAAGTAGGTACGGGTAATAACTGGAAATATACATGGTCTAATCTGCCGAAGTATAAGGACGGTAAAGAAATTACATATACCGTCAAAGAAGGTACCCTTACAGATGGCAAATTTACGGAGTTTGATGCAGACAAATTAGCTGAACTTGGATATACAAGTAAAGTTGATGACAAGACCCTGACCGTTACCAACACTCACATTCCTGCTAAAGAGAATTTAAAGGTGGTAAAAGTATGGTCTGGCAATGACGAGACAAACGATGATGGAAACCGCCCGAAATCTGTCAAAGTAAAACTCCAGAAGAGCACAGATACGAGTAAAGAGGAAAACTGGAAAGATATTCCAGGTGAGGTTGAGCTGAACGCAGACAGTTCCTGGAGTTATATCTGGAAGGATCTTCCCAGCTATGAGTCTGGCAAGAAGTTAAGCTATCGTGTAAAAGAGACCGTTCCGTCTCATTATACGGTAAGTTACGGTGAAGTACAGGAGATTGATAAAGTACCGACAATCACTGTTACGAACACCTACAAACCGACTAAGATTAAGGTCGAGGCAACCAAATACTGGAATGATGAAAATAATAAGGATGAGAAACGTCCGGAAAGCATTCAGTTCCAGCTTGAAAAGAGTTCAGATGCGAAAAAGACCTGGGAGAAGGTTGGTGATCCTCAGACTCTTAAAGGAACAGGAAACACCTGGGAAAAAGCGATCTGGTCCGATCTTCTTACCTATGAAAATGGCAAAAAGATTTATTATCGGGTTGTTGAGTTAGAGGATGAGAGCGTTAAAAATAATTATTCAACAAATTCTCCTCAGGAAGTTCCGGAAGGTGGCGGTACTGTTACTATTACCAATACACGCGCTACCGCTACGGGATTCCAGCCGGTAATTTACAAAAATTTGACTGGAAACAGAAAGCTTGTCAATGAAAAGACTTTCAGTGCAGGTGAGTTTGAATTTGTACTGAAAGACAAAGATGGAAATCCGCTTCAGACAAAGGGTGTTGATGCAGACGGTAAGGTAACTTTTGATACGATTCCTTATGAGAAGGCAGGTACATACACCTATACAATCAGCGAGGTAGTACCGACAGATAGTAAGAAAGTTCCAGGTGTTACTTATTCTACAGCAGTAGTAACAATGGAAGTAAGGGTTACACCTGATAATGCCGGAACCAAACTGGTAGCATCAGCAACGTATAATGTTTCTTCTGGAACCGGAGCCATTGTGGAGGATAAGAAGGTTACCTTTACCAATACTTACAAAGCAGGTGGCCAGAGCTCTATCAGCGGAACCAAAACAGTTGAAAACATCAAAGGTAACGTTCCAACCTTTAATTTTGCATTATATGATGAAGATGGAAAGATTGTTACTTATAAAGATACAAATGGAATTACTCAGACCTGTATAGTGTCTAACGGTGAAGATGGTAAGTTTACAATTAAAACACCTTACTATACGCAGGACGATATCAAAAATAGTCCGTATACCTATTATCTGAAAGAAGTTATTCCGGCAGATGCAACAAAGGATAATGGCTATACGTCTGGCAATTATAAGTATGACACCGCTTCTTACACGATAACCGTGGCAGTAAGTGATAAGGGAGACGGCACACTTAATGTAATTCCGAGTGTAGTCGGTGGCAGTGCAGTTAGCTTTACCAATACTTATAATGCAGAAGGTGGATTATCTATCAGTGTTCAGAAAGAAGTGGTTTCTACTACCGATGGAGAAACACAACTGGCTGTACCGACGGATAAGTCTTTTGAATTTGTTTTATATGAGGGAACGGACAGCGAGCATAGAAATGGAAAGAAAGAGGCGATTACTTCTCCAGAAAATGGAACAGTAAGTGCATTTTCAAACATTTCTTATTCAGCTGGTGATATTGGAAAGACCTTCTATTATCAGGTACGGGAGACAAAAGACCTAAATAAGAAGTGGTATAGCTACTCTACAGATTACTATAATATTGATGTCAAAGTAGAAGATGGTGGAGACGGAAAACTTTCTATTACAAAAACGATTTATAAGAATGGTTCCGAAACACCATGGAAAGTTGATAAAAGTGATGCTCCCCTGGCTTTCGTATTTACTAATAAATACGAAGCAACAGGAGCGATTCCGTTAACTCTGACAAAAACTCTGACAGGTAAAAACCTCACAGATGGCATGTTTACCTTTGAACTGTACGAAGTGGATGATTCTGGAAAAGAAACTGGTGTATATACAGTTGAAAATGGTAAGGCTGTAACGAACACAAAGACTGTTGCAGGTGAAACCGGTGTGCTTTCATCTACAGTAACTTTCCCGGAACTGACCTTTAAAGAGAATCAGTTAGGTGCGCACAAATATGTGATCAAAGAGGTTCGGAGAGCGAATGACACTTCTACAATTGATGACACAAATTACGGATATGCTTATGCAGATCCTGTAAATGTGGTAGTAACTGTCAGCGAGGGAGCAGCCGGTGCAAATGGAAGAAATGGTAACCTTACAGTAACAGCTACTTATGATGGCGAAGAAAAATGTACTCTTGAAAACAAGTACACAGCCAAAGGTAGTACGACTCTAACTGTAGATAAAATTCTTGAGGGCAGAGAGCTTAACGATGCTGCCACAAAAGATTTTACCTTTGTACTGACGCCTGCGGAAGGAACACCGGAAGCAAGTCAGACATCTGCAACGGTAGATAAGACAACTGGGCAAGCTACATTTAACCTTAAGTACTCAGAAAAGGATGCTGGTAAGACCTATACTTATACGTTAACTGAAGTAGATGGTAAAGAAGCAGGTTATCATTATGATACAACTAAGTATACAGTTATTGTGACGATTCAGGATAATGATAACGGTACTTTGACGGTAACAAAGGTTGTAAAAGATGCTGAGGGTAAGGAACTGAAAGATGATAAAGAAAACGAGAAAAATCCTTCCTTTACCAACTCTTATGAAGCAAGCAATAAACTGGAACTTACCGCAGCTAAAAATGTAATAGGTAAAGATGCAACAGGAGAGACATTTACATTTGCTCTGCTGGATGAAAACAGTACTCTTACTAAAGATGCAAATGGTAAGATTTCTGTCGAAAATGCTAAAGCGGAAAAAACGGTTACTGTTAAAGGAACAACAGGTACAATTACGTTCCCTGCAATTACCTACACGAAGAACAAAGATAAAGATGAGACGGGAACCTATACCTATCGTATCGTAGAGATTCCTGGAACAGATACGGGATATACTTATGATTCAACGGTATATACGGTGACTGTTAAAGTAAGTGATCCGGGTACCGGAAAACTTACGGTTGAGAAGACAATTTCTGGTGGAGAAGAAATTATCTTTAACAATACCTATGCAGCAAGTGGTTCCACGGTTCTGAAAGCAAAGAAAGAATTAACCGGAAGAAGTTTGGAAAATGGTCAGTTTACTTTCTTATTGAAGGATAATGATGGTAATGTAATTGATACCCAGAAGAACAGTGGTTCAGAAGTTGTTCTTGGTTCAGACAAGCTGAAATATACGCATGAGGATATCGGAAATACATACCGTTATACTATGGAAGAAGTTTTAGATGCAGATATGGCAGAGAAAGGATACGAATTCTCTAAGATTGTTTATACTGCGTTCGTAACGATCAAAGACGGTAAGAACGGTTCCGTAACGCCTGAGATTAAATACTATAAAGGTAACCTTTCTGCTGACGAAGCAAAAACAGCAACAGAAGTAAAACCGGAAAATGTAGTATTTGAAAACGCCTATACAGCAAATGGTTCTATTACCTTAAATGGAATCAAGTATCTGGATCATAAGAATCTGAAAGATGATCAGTTTACCTTCCAGCTGTTGGATGAAAATCAGGAGCTGATCAAGGAAACGACGAATAAGGATGGCAAATTCTCCTTTGAGTTAGCTTATGATCAGGATTCTCTTGCTGTGAGAGATGCAGATGGAAACATCGTTGGTCATGTAGCAGTAAAAGATGGAAAAGATTTTGTTTACTATGTAAAAGAGAAAGAAGGAGATGCTTCTTATTACAACTATTGTGACTGGATGTACAGAGTCACGGTACATGTAAAGGATAATGGAGACGGCAAACTTCTTGTAACGAAGAATGTGGAACTGGCATCCGGTACAAATAGCAGCCGGGCAGATACCGATAAACTGACGTTTATCAATAAGTATACTCCGTCAGGAAGTCTGACTCTTCCGGTGGAGAAAGTATTGACTGGCCGTTCCCTTTCTGATGAAACAACTCCGAAGTTCAGCTTTGTACTGCAGGGTGATGGTCAGTACCAGAAGATTGTTAATGATAATGAAGGTAAAAATAAATTTGAAATCTCTTATAGTGAGAAAGATATTAATCAGACCTATCATTATACCGTATCTGAGGTAGACGATCACAAAGATGGTTATAGTTATGACTCTACAATTTACGATGTAACGGTTTATGTAAGAGACAATGGTGAAGGTAAGCTGATTCCGGAAGTTACCATTCATAAGAATGATGAGGAAAAAGCTTACGAAGGCGAAGGAAAGCTGAATGTTCAGAAGACCATCGTCAAAGCAGATGAGAGCGGAGAGCTTGCACCTGTTGACAAAGCAGTCTTCACCAACACCTACCGTGCAGACGGCGAGCTGACTCTGACCGCATCCAAAGCTTATGCAGAGGATGTACAGACAAGACTGCTGGCAAATCAGTATGAGTTCACTGTAACGGAGAACGGAAAAGAAGTAGCGAAGGGAACCAACGCACTGGATGGCAAGATCACCTTCAGCAAGATCAGCTACAAACTGACTCCGGACGACACCAGTGTTCTGGGTGAGCATACTTACACCGTAAAAGAGACTAAGGGTACCGATGGCGCAGTTCTCTACGACGAAGCCGAGTACACGGTAAAAGTAAAGGTAAGCGATGACGGAAGCGGAATCTTAAAGGCAGAAGTTGTCGGTGATACCAAAGAAGCAGACCTGAAGTTTGTCAATGATCTGACTAAGGTTAAGGTTTCCAAGATTGATGTAACAAATAAGACAGAATTGCCGGGAGCAAAACTGGAAATCAGAGATGCGGACGGCAAAGTCATTGATTCCTGGATCAGTGGAAGTGAGCCTCATTATATCGAAGGTATCCTGAAAGCCGGTCAGAAGTATACTCTGACTGAGACCGCAGTACCGAATGGTTACAAATATGCGGAAGAGATTACCTTTGAGGTAGGCAAAGACGGTAAGGTTCAGACCGTTACCATGAAAGACGCTCCCAGCCAGCTGACTGTATCCAAGAAGGATCTGGCAGGTACGACAGATCTTCCGGGAGCAACCTTTGAGGTACAGGATGAGAACGGTGATGTTGTAACCACCATTTACAAGGATCGTCTGGAGTGGACAACCAGTGAGAAAGAGCCGGTTAAGACCATCACCGGTCTGAAGGATGGCAGCTACAAGCTGGTTGAGACCGTAGCACCGGTTGGTTACACAATTGCAGCTCCGATCGACTTTACAGTTGAAAAAGGAATTGTCAAGAGAACCGTAGATAACAAGACAACAGAGATCAGCACGATCACTGTAAAAGACCAGACAACAGAGCTTGTCATCAGCAAGGTAGATATTGCCGATGCAGAGAAAGAACTTCCTGGAGCTGAGCTTCAGATCATGGATGCAGAAGGCAAAGCAGTTATGAAGAACATCTTTGGTGAAGAACTGAAATGGACTTCCACAAATGAAGCAAAACAGATCAAGGGTCTGCCTGTTGGAAATTATATCCTCCGCGAGACAAAAGCTCCGGAAGGCTATACCAAGGCAGCTGATGTAAGCTTTACCGTAACAGATGATATGAAACTGATCGGCCAGAAAGTTACCATGAAGGATGCAAAGACCAAGGTAACAATCAGCAAGACCGATATCACGACCAACAGCGAACTGCCTGGAGCAACGCTTCAGATCGTGAAAAAAGCAGCTGATGGTAAGGAAGAACTTGTAAAAGAGTGGACTTCCGGTAAAGAGGCAACGGTGGTTGAAGGACTGGCAGTTGGAAGTTACATTCTCCGCGAGACCGCAGCACCGGATGGCTACAACGTGGCAGCAGAGATTCCTTTCGAGATTACCGATAAGCTGGATGCAGCTCAGACGATCGTAATGGAGGATGCTCCGATCGAAGTTTCTGTCAGCAAGACAGATCTTCAGACTGGCAAGAACCTGCCTGGAGCAACACTTCAGATCATGGATGCAGAAGGCAAAACAATTGTAACCACTATTTATGGTGTAGAACTGAAATGGACTTCCGGTGAGACACCGAAGAGCATTGCAGGCCTGCCTGCCGGAGACTACATTCTCCGTGAGATTGCAGCACCGGATGGTTACACAGTAGCAGCAGATGCGAAGTTTACAGTAGAGCGTAATGTTGAAAACAAAGTTACCATGAAAGACGCTCCCAGCCAGCTGACCGTATCCAAGAAGGATCTGGCAGACCTTGCAGAGAATCTTCCGGGAGCAACCTTTGAGGTACAGGATGAGAACGGTGATGTCGTAAGAACCGTTTACAATGAGACTCTGAGATGGACCACCACAGCGGATGCACTGGTGAAGACCATCACCGGTCTGAAGGACGGTAGCTATCAGTTGGTTGAGACCAAGGCTCCGACTGGTTACACGATTGCAGATCCGATTTCCTTTACCGTTGAAAAAGGAAAGATTTACAGAAGTGTAGACGGAGAACAGGCTGAGATCGATACGATTGCCATGGAGGATCAGGCAACAGAGGTTATTATCAGCAAGACCGATATCACTACCGGAAAAGAACTGCCGGGAGCAACTCTTCAGATCCTGAAGAAAGTGAAAGCAGCAACAGATGCTGGTGAAGAAGTTGAGAAGGAAGAAACCGTAATCACTATTTACGGCGAGAAGCTGGAGTGGGTATCTGGTGAGACACCGAAAACCATTAAGGGCCTGCCCGCCGGAGAGTATATCCTTCGCGAGACCGCAGCACCGAATGGCTATACCATTGCGAAAGATGTGAAATTTACCGTTACCGATGAGCTGAAAGCAGCAGAAACGGTAGTGATGAAGAACGCACCGATCGAGGTAAATATCAGCAAGACCGATATTACAACAGACAAGGAACTGCCGGGAGCAACGCTTCAGATTCTGAAAAAAGCGGCCGCAGTTACTGATGACGGAGAAGAAACCGAGACAGAAGAAGTAGTAACGACCATCTACGGCGAGAAGCTGGAGTGGAAATCCACCGGCGAGCCGAAGAACATCAAGGGACTGCCTGCCGGAGAGTACATCCTCCGCGAGAGTGCAGCACCGGATGGCTACACGGTAGCAGCAGATGTAACCTTTACCGTTACCGACGAGCTGAAAGCGGTAGAAACCGTAGAGATGCAGGATGCACCGATTGAGACCGTGATCAGCAAGGTAGATATGGCTGATACGGCAAAAGAACTGCCGGGAGCAACCCTTCAGATTCTGAAGAAAGTGACGGCAGAGGACGGCACCACCAGCGAGGAGATCGCAGTCACCGTTTACGGTGAGAAACTGCAGTGGATTTCCGGTGAGGAAGCAAAAGAGATCAAGGGCCTGCCCGCAGGAGATTACATCCTCCGTGAGATCGCAGCACCGACCGGTTACACCATTGCAAAAGATGTAGAATTTACCGTAAGCAATGACCGAAAAGTAACAAACAAAGCAGTTATGGAGGATCAGGCAACCGAAGTGAAGATCAGCAAGGTGGATATCACCGATGCAGAGAAAGAGCTTCCGGGAGCAACCCTTCAGGTAATGGATAAATATGGAAACGAGATCGTGAAGACCGTTTACGGCGAAGAGCTGAAATGGGTATCCGGAACCGAGGCTAAGGTCATCAAGGGACTGCCGGCTGGCGAGTACACCTTAAGAGAGACCAGCGCACCGGCTGGATACAGCATCGCGAAGGATGTGAAGTTTACCATTACCGATGAGCTGAAAGCAGCAGAAACAGTAACCATGAAGGATGCAGCCATCGAAGCAACGATCAGCAAGGTGGATATCACCAATGCAGAGAAGGAGCTTCCGGGCGCAGAGCTTCAGATCATGGATACAGAAGGCAAAGAAGTTGTGAAGACCATCTTTGGTGAAGAACTGAAATGGACTTCCGCAGAAACCGCAAAACAGATCAAGGGCCTGCCCGCTGGAGAGTATATCCTCCGCGAGACCAAAGCTCCGACAGGTTTTGCAGTAGCAGCAGATGTGAAATTTACGATAAGCGATGACCTGACTGTAGAGAACAAAGTTGTCATGAAAGATGCGCCTACCGATGTGACCATCAGCAAGGTTGCTCTTACCAATGAAACCAGAGAGCTGCCGGGAGCAACTCTTCAGATTCTTGATGAGAAGGGCGAGATCGCGAAGACCGTTTACGGTGAGCAGCTGTCCTGGATTTCCGATGTGACCGCAAAAGTCATCAAAGGACTTCCGGCAGGAACTTATACCTTAAGAGAGACCGCAGCACCTGATGGATATGCCCTCGCTGAGGATGTGACCTTTACTGTAAACACAGACGGAACAACAACAAAGGTTGTCATGAAGGATGATGTGACCAGAGTTCAGATCTCCAAGATGGATGTAACGAACAACAAAGAGCTTGCAGGAGCTCATCTGGCACTGAAGGATGCTTCCGGAGAGATTATCCTGAACTGGATCTCCACCGGAGAGCCCAAGGTATTTGAAGGAAAACTGATCGCAGGTGCAGCTTACACCCTGACCGAGATTTCCGCACCGTCCGGATACAGCCTGGCAAAGGATATTACCTTTACCGTAAACAGCAACAATGAGATCCAGAAGATCGTCATGGACGATAAGGTAGCATCCGGTGATGCTTCCGTCATCGTTCAGAAACTGGTAAAATATAAAGACCAGTATAAGACGATCGATGATTACACCTTCTACACCGCTCTGTTTGCCGATGAGGCATGCACACAGCGTGTCAGCAGCGTAAAGGCACTGCGGGTACAGCAGTCCTACACCACCTCCACGATCTTCACAAATCTGGAGTATGGCACCTATTATGTGGCAGAGACCGATGAATTTGGTAATCCGATCAGCGAATCCTTCGTGATCGATTCCAATGAAATCCTGGATGGAAAGGTAAGCCTGACTCCGAAGAGTCAGATGGGCAAGAGCATGATCATCAACTATGTAAACGGAAATCTGCCGGAGAATCCGTATAACGATGGTAAGATCACGGTAAACAAACAGGTTCTGATCGGAAGCGAGCCCGGAAACGTAACTGATACCTTCTACTTTGCACTGTTCACCGATGCGGCTCATACCATCATGGCAAGTGCAGATATTCAGAAACTGGAGCTCAATGATGAGTCCAGCGGAACCGTCGTCTTCGACAGACTGCCTTACGGCGAGTATTATCTGGCAGAGACAGACGAAGATGGCGTGCCGGTTGACAGCGACTTCGGGTATACGGTAACTCTGGATGCAAGTTATTGTAAGATTTCCTCTGACAGCACAGCTGTTGAGAGAACGATAACGAACTCCAAGGCAAAAGAGCCGGATACAGAGCCGGTTACACAGCCGACGACAAGTACGACGAACCGTACGACTACGACCACCACCACGACAACGACAACAACGCCGAAGACAGGAGACGATACAAACATCGCCTTCTACCTGACTCTTATGATGATGGCAGCCCTTGTCGGAACCGGTTATGGTGTCAGAAGACGTAAGAAAAAAGAACAGAGATAAATTGTTCTGAGAAATGAAAAAGGCCACCGCGAAAGCGGTGGTCTTTTTTGTAAGAAAATATTTGCTTTATTTCAGATGCCAGATATCGCGGTTGTACTCTGCGATGGTACGGTCGGATGAGAAGAAACCGGCTTTGGCGATGTTTACGAGCATCTTCTTGGCCCAGGCGGTGCGGTCCTCGTAGTCCTTGAAAGCCTGATCCTTGGTCTTTACATAGGACTTGAAGTCAAGGAAGGTCATGAACCAGTCTTTATTCAGAAGTTCGTTATAAAGGCGGGTCAGGTGCTCCTCAGAGCCAATTGCCAGCATTTCCTCGCCTACCAGGAAGTCCACAGCTGCTTTCAGCTCCGGATCAGCCTCGTAGAAGTCTTTGGAAACGTAATCGGCTTTTGCATAGTGCTCGATGACTTCCTCACTGGATTCGCCGAAGATGTAGATGTTGTCGTCGCCTACCAGGTCGTGGATCTCCACGTTGGCTCCGTCCATGGTTCCCAGGGTAATAGCTCCGTTCAGCATGAACTTCATGTTTCCGGTTCCGCTGGCCTCTTTGGATGCCAGGGAGATCTGCTCGGAGATATCGCAGGCCGGGATCAGTTTCTCAGCCTTGGATACGTTGTAGTTCTCGACCATAACCACATGGAGGAACTTGCTGGCAACGGGATCTTTGTCGATGATATCCTGCAGGCAGAGGATGGCATGAATGATATCCTTTGCGATGATGTAAGCGGGAGCGGCCTTTGCACCGAAAATAGCGGTGATGGGGCGTTTCGGAAGCTTGCCGGCTTTGATCTCCAGATATTTATGGATCAGGTAGAGCACGTTCAGCTGCTGACGTTTGTACTCGTGCAGACGTTTAATCTGGATATCGTAGATGGAGTTGTCGTCGATCTCGATGCCCTCAGTGGTCAGGATGTAGTCTTTCAGGACTTTCTTGTTGGCCTGTTTGATCTTCAGAAGCTCGCTTAAAACCTTCTTGTCATCCTTGAATTTCAGTAGTTTCTCAAGCTCGGTGGCATCGGTCTTGTAGCCTTCGCCGATCAGGCTTGTGATGAATTTCGTCAGATCGTGGTCACAGTGCAGGAGCCAGCGGCGGAAGGTGATGCCGTTTGTCTTGTTGTTGAATTTCTCCGGATAGATCTTATAGAAGTTGTTCAGCTCATTGTTTTCCAGGATCTCCGTATGGAGGCGGGCTACGCCGTTGATGCTGAAGCCGTAATGGATATCAATGTGAGCCATGTGTACGAGGTTGTTTTTGTCAATGATGTAAACGGACTCATCGGAGTAGTTCCGGCGTACCATATCATCCAGTGCATAGATGATCGGGGTGAGCTGGGGAACGACTTTTTCCAGATATTTCATCGGCCATTTCTCCAGAGCCTCGGCCAGGATTGTGTGGTTGGTGTAAGCACAAGTACGGCTCACGATATCCATTGCCTCATGGAAGGTGATGCCCTTGATCATGAGAAGACGGATCAGCTCCGGAATGACCATGGTCGGGTGGGTATCGTTGATCTGGATTACGGCATAGTCCGGAAGGTCATGAAGATTGCTTCCGCGGGCAATACACTCATCAAGGATCAGACGGGCACCGTTGCTGACCATGAAGTACTGCTGGTAAATACGGAGCAGACGGCCATCCTCGTCGCTGTCATCGGGATAGAGGAAGAGGGTCAGGTTTTTGGCAATGTCTTCTTTATTAAAGGAGATGCCGTCGCGGACGATGGACTCGTCTACGGACTCCACATCGAAAAGGTGAAGCTTGTTGACGCGGTTGTTGTAGCCGATCACATCGATGTCGTAGAGGCGGGAGGTAACGGTGGTGCCACCAAAGGCAATGCGGTAGGTGGTGTCGGTCTTGTGAAGCCAGCTCTCTTTCTCAATCCAGGGGTTCGGGGTCTCGTTCTGGAGATGATCCTTAAATACCTGCTTGAAAAGGCCGAGATGATAGTTCAGGCCCACGCCGTCTCCCGGAAGACCAAGAGTAGCGATAGAATCCAGGAAGCAGGCTGCCAGTCGTCCTAAGCCCCCGTTTCCAAGGGAGGGTTCCGGCTCGGCTTCCTCGATCTCAGCCAGGCTCTTTCCGTTGCCCTTCAGCAGGAGAGCCACTTCATCGTAGATTCCAAGGTTGATGAGGTTATTGGAAAGAAGTTTGCCGATCAGGAACTCGGCGGAAATATAGTAGAGTTTCTTTTTGTCGTTACAGGGTGTCTCTTTTTCTTTGATCTGTTCTTTGGTGTAGCTTAAAAGCGCCAGGTAGAGCTCCTGGTTGGAACATTCGGAAATCGGTTTATTACAGGTTGTCTCGATAAATTTTTTCAACTGCATGATGATTCCTCCTACTTTTTCAGATTCCGGCAGGGCGCTGCCGTTCTACGGATGGCTCTATTATATCTGTTCCACCCGGAAAAGTCTTGCGATATCCTATTCAAATATAGTACAATCCTATCAAATAGTCAAACGGGAGAGGTGTATATGCGGGATTTTGAATACGAAACTTTCAGGGAAGACAAGAAGCATACAGAAGTAGCGTTCCCATATAATACCTATTTATGCTCGATTCCTCTTGATTTTTCCAGTGTTCCGGTACACTGGCATGAGGAGATGGAGTTCATTGTTGTGAAAAAGGGCCGGGGCCTTGTGACGCTGGACCGGGAGAGCAGGCTTTTGGAAGCGGGACAGGCGGTTATTGTTCTTCCGGGCCAGCTTCACGGCATTCGTCAGTATCAGCAGGAGCGGATGGAGTATGAAAATATCATTTTCCGGCTGGAAATGCTCCTTCCAAAAGAGGGCGATGTCTGCGGGCCGAAATTTCTGGAGCCCTACCGGGACGGGAAGCTCCTCTATCCTGCCTGGATCGATGGTTCCGCTCTTTATCATGAAGAGATGCTGGAGTGCATCCGGAAAATGGACGAGCTCTCAGAGCAGCGCCCCAGGGGCTATCCTCTGGCGGTGAAGGGCTGGCTCTTCCAGTTCTTTTTTCTTCTGTTTTCCCGGGTGGAGCCGACTCTGGCTGAGGAGGGCAGGGAAAAATCCCTGGATAAAATGAAACGCATTCTCAGGAGAATCGAAGTCGATTACGGAAAGCCCTTAAGTATCAAAGAGATGGCGGAATTTTCCGGTTTCAGCGAGTCGCATTTCATGAAATTTTTCAAAAATCATATGGGTGTGCCCTTCGTCAGCTATCTGAACGATTACCGGCTGACTCTCGCGGCACGGGCTCTGGCAGAGGGACAGGAGGACGTGCTGACAGTGGCCATGGACGTGGGTTTTTCTAATGTGTCCTATTTTAACCGGCTCTTTAAAAAGAAGTTCCGGATGACGCCTCTGGAATACCGGAAACGGGGAGAAAAAAGGTAAAATGGGACTGGTAAGAATGGTAATAAGTTGGTACAATAAAGAAGGTTAAATAAGCAGGTATTCAGGAGAAGTGATTTCACCTGTGCTATATACCAGATTAAACGATATCAATGGAGGGATTAAAAATGAAACAGGAACTGATCCAGAAGTTTAATGAGATTTATGGAGAAGGCGGAGAGCTGAAAACCTATTTTGCACCGGGTCGTGTAAACCTGATCGGTGAGCATACCGATTACAACGGCGGCCATGTATTTCCCTGCGCTCTGACCATCGGAACCTTCGGCGTTTTCCGCAAGAGAACCGACCGCACCATGCGTTTCTACTCTGTCAATTTCCCGAAGGCAGGCGTTCTGACCGGCTCTCTGGACGAGCTGAAACCGAGAAAAGAAGCTGGCTGGAGCAACTATCCGGTAGGTATGGTATGGACCTTCGGTGAAAAAGGCCATCCCATCGATACCGGTTTCGATATGCTGATCTACGGAACCATTCCCGACGCTTCCGGTCTTTCTTCCTCATCTTCCGTACATATGCTGACCGCTGTGGCTCTGCGTGACATGTATGGAGTGGAAGGCGTTTCCAACATTGACATCGCGCTTTACGGCCAGTTCGCAGAGAATAATTTCAACGGTGTCAACTGCGGTATCATGGATCAGTTCGCCATTTCCATGGGTAAAAAAGACAACGCCATCTATCTTGACACCAGCAACCTCGAGTACGAGTATGCTCCGATCAAACTGGAGGGCATGAAGATCGTCATCGCCTGCAGCAACAAGAAGCGCGGACTTGGCGATTCCAAATACAATGAGCGCCGCGCAGAGTGCGAGGAAGCTCTGGCAGAGCTCCAGAAAGTCGTTGATATCAAGGCTCTGGGCGATCTGACCGAGGAAGAGTTCGAGAAATACAAGAGCGCCATCGGAAGCGAGGTTCGTATGCGTCGTGCCCGCCATGCCGTTTACGAGAACCAGCGTACCAAACGGGCCGTAGAGGTTCTGAAAGCCGGAGATGTGGCTGAGTTCGGAAGACTGATGAACGCTTCCCATGTATCTCTCCGTGATGACTATGAAGTAACCGGAAAAGAGCTGGATACTCTGGTAGATACTGCATGGAAACAGGACGGCGTTATCGGTTCCCGTATGACCGGAGCTGGCTTCGGCGGCTGCACCGTCAGCATCCTAAAAGAGGACGCTGTGAAGAGCTTCATTGAGAACGTAGGAAAAATCTACGAGGAGAAGATCGGCTACAAGGCAGATTTCTATGTAGTAGAGATCGGCGACGGAGCAGGCATCTGGGAGTAATACAGTAAAAATAGCAGAGAAGGGAAGCGCATAGCCATGGAAAAGACCGTTTTATATGAAAATATCGACCGGCTGGTCCAGTACGGACTGACAACGGGTCTTACTTCAGAGGAAGAAGAGATTTACACCAGAAACCAGCTTTTGGAGGTCTTTGGCGAAGAGGATTATCAGGAAAATGACAAAACCGGAAAAGAAGTCCGGACAGAAGAACTGGAAGATATCCTGAAAAATCTGCTGGATTATGCGGCAGAGGCAGGAATCCTCAAGGAGAACAGCACCGTTTACCGTGATCTTTTTGACACCAGACTGATGAACTGTCTTCTGCCGAGACCGTCCCAGGTCTCCGGAAAATTCTGGGAGCTTTACAAAAAGTCTCCGGAAGAGGCCACAAATTATTATTATAAGTTTGCCCAGGACTCTGACTATATCCGCCACTATCGTATTGCCCGGGATATTCGCTGGGCTGTTCCCAGTGTGTATGGAGATATTGATATTTCCATCAATCTCTCCAAACCGGAGAAGGATCCCAAGGCCATTGCGGCTGCCAAACTGATGAAGCAGAGCAGTTATCCCAAGTGCCAGCTCTGCAAGGAAAACATGGGATATATGGGTCGGGTAAACCATCCGGCCAGACAGAATCACCGGATCATTCCGCTGAAAATCAATCAGGCAGACTGGTTTTTCCAGTATTCTCCTTATGTGTATTATAACGAGCACTGCATCGTTTTCTGCGGTGAGCATGTGCCCATGAAGATCGAGAGAGCCACCTTCGTGAAGCTCTTCGATTTCATCAAGCTGTTCCCCCATTATTTCCTGGGATCCAATGCGGATCTTCCGATCGTAGGCGGTTCGATTCTGACCCACGACCATTATCAGGGCGGAAATAATACCTTTGCCATGGCAAAAGCGCCCATGGAGCAGACTTTCACGATCCCCGGCTACGGGGATGTGGAGGCAGGCATCGTCAAATGGCCTCTGTCCGTCATCCGTATCCGCTGCAAGGACGAGACACGGCTCATCGACCTGGCAGAGCATATCCTGAATAAGTGGAGAGGCTACACCGATGAGACTGCCTTCGTTTTTGCCGAGACAGACGGCGAGCCCCACAACACCATCACTCCTATTGCCAGAAAAGTGGGCGATACCTTTGAGCTGGATCTGGCCCTCCGGAACAACATCACGACCGAGGAATATCCTCTGGGCGTTTACCATCCGCATCAGGACTGCCATCACATCAAGAAGGAGAACATCGGCCTTATCGAGGTAATGGGTCTTGCGATCCTTCCGGCCCGTCTGAAAAAGGAGATGGAGCTTCTGAAGGATTACATCCTGAACAAGAAGGATATCCGCTCCAACGCTGATATCGAAAAGCATGCGGACTGGGTGGATGAGTTCCTTCCGAATTACACGGACATCAATGAGGAAAACATTGATGATATCCTGAAAAAAGAGGTCGGAAAGGTCTTCGTCCGCGTTCTCGAGGATGCCGGCGTTTACAAGTGTACGCCGGAAGGCAGAGAAGCTTTCGGCAGATTTATTAAGACCCTGTAAGGAAAAACGAAAGAAATTAGAAAGAATCGCAAACATTTCTTAATTATAAGGAAAAGGTCTTGAATTTCAAACAGCCCCGGTGCTATAATGCATGCGAAAACGAGAAAAAATTTTGTATGAGGAATCGGGGTTGTTTATTTTTATGAGAAAAATGAATTCATCCAGATGGAAAGACGCAGGTCTGGTGTTTGCTTACATGATTTTCTATCTGTGCTTTTTTAACTATTTGGAACACCGGACGGGAGTTCAGGTACATATGCTGCAGATGCGGGCGGATTACAAGATCCCCTTCTGTGAATACTTTATTCTTCCCTATCTTCTGTGGTTCCCTTATGTGGGACTCACCGCCGCGTACTTTACTTTATTTAACGACAACCGGACAGAGTTTTATCAATTTGCTGTCTGCATGGGAATCGGAATGACGTTGTTTCTCATCGTCTCCTACATTTTCCCGAACGGACAGAACTTAAGGCCCTACACCTTTGCACGGCACAATATTTTCACGGAACTGGTAAAGGAGCTTTACAAGGTTGACACGCCCACGAATGTGATGCCAAGTCTTCATGTATTCAATTCTGTTATGTGCTGCACGGCCATCTGGGAGAGCCGTTCCCTCCGGAAAAACAAACTGGTGCGCTGGGGCTCCTGGGTACTGACCCTGCTCATCATCGCCGCCACGATGTTCCTGAAACAGCATACCATTCTGGATGTTGTGGTCGCTCTGGCTATGGCGCGGATCTGCTGGTTTTTCATGTACCGCTATAAGGTGCAGACCGTTGTAGAGTATGAAGAAGTATAGTAACTGCGAAGTTACTGAACAGTTACGAAGTATAAAAAAATAAGATGCTTTACCGCCTGGTTTGAGGAAAGCCGGGCGGTTTTTTGCTATAGTGACGAGGAAAATGCACGCACTTGTGCAAGTGCATTTGACGACTGCTAATCAGAGCAAGATTTGCATAGCGTATCTCGCTCTGTACGAAAATATGTCATGAATAACATATTTTGCGTTAAATATCAGAAAATATGTTACAAGTAACAATTTATAGTATATTTTCTGAAAAAATATGTTATACTGTGATAGGAAGGGGGCTATGTGATGAACAGTGAAGATATGAATTCTATTTTTGAACAAATAAATAATCTAAAAAAGCCTGTTTCTAAATCAGAAAAAAAAACGGTAGATACTTCAAACAATACCCTGCGAGAAATTTTAAATGGAGTTTCTGAAGAAATCCAAAGAGTTTTGGAAGAAAATAATTTTACGCAGGAAGATTTATGTCAGATCACGAGTATGTCACAATCGAACATCAGTAAAATACTAAATGGTAAAGTTGTTCCGAAAATAGAAACCTTACAGAAAATTGCATCGGCTACACACACAAGACTGGTGATAAGCTTTGAAAATTTTGAAGGGGATGATTAGCAGTGGCGTTTCTTAAATCAATAGAGATAAATCAATTCAGAGGGATTCAGCAGTTAGCAGTTTCGGATCTTTCAAATATCAATCTGATCGTAGGAGATAATAATAGCGGTAAAACTACATTTTTGGAAGCAATAGAGCTGCTGTTTGCTAAAGCTCAGTTAAATTCCATTAAAAATGTGATAAATCAAAGAACAGTACTTAATCCCAACAGCAATAGCTTTTATATTTCCTTTATTAAAATGTTTAATATGGAGCAGAGGAAAGAGCAATTAGAGTTTGATATTTGTGCAGACAGCAATGCTGGAAAGCTTGAGTTTGAACTCAGAGGTCGTGAAAGAACCGTTTCAGGTGATGAAGCACTTCCGTTATCAGGCATGTCAGCACGACAGAAAGTACAGTATAAAAGGTCGTCGGCTTATATTCCTGAAACTGTTAAAATTTTTGAAGGAAGTGTGATTACTCAAACGGGGAAGAACATAATGAAAAAGGATATCAGCTGCACGTCTTTGGATATCGGGGGTTCAGGGCCTTCTGTAAAAAAAGAAGTGTATTATATAGCATCTTTTGGACATTTGCGTTACGATCTGCTGCAAAATATTGTGAACAACCCGGATTATAAAAAACTTGCTATTGATATTTTAAGACAGTTTGATGATTCCATTGCGGATATTTGTTATACGAAAACAGATGACGGGACCTATCTGGAGACGATTATCACAAAAAATGGGGTAAATATGCCTTTTTCTGTTTATGGGGATGGCATTAAAAAAATATTGTATATTCTTAATAAGCTGTTTGATGCTGCAGATTCCATTTTATTGATTGATGAAATAGAGACTGGCCTGCATAAGAAGTATTACGATACATTGTTTCCAGTTGTGTTTGCGCTGGCAAAAAAACTGAATGTTCAGTTATTTATTACGACTCATAACATCGAGGTGATAGATGCCATTTTAAGGTACGGCGATTATGAAGAGGCTAATGCCAGCCATGATCCGATAAAGGTGATTACATTAAAAAAAGTGGATTCGGATAATGGCAGCAATATAGCTGCTCGAAATGTTACAGGGAAATACGTTCACGATAACAGAAAAGTATTTAATTTTGAGGTGCGCCTATGACAGAAATAATACTTGTAGAAGGTGTATCTGATGTACAGTTGATCAGTTATTTCCTGCAAAATGTATATGGCTGGAAGCATGAAAATGATAATAAACTTGGAGTGACTCCTATTGATGATCACGAGCACATCGAGAGCCTTTCCAAGGGCGAAAATCAGCTGATTCTGTGCGGCGTTGGCGGCAATGGCAAATTTGCAGGCTTTGTGAAAGAGTATCGGATCAATGATATGATAATTTTGCAGGATATAGATTCTCTGATGGTTGTTACAGACAGAGATGAGGATTCGGATGCAAGAATAGGAAGAGCAATCAACCATTCATTTAAAAATTTGTCGATGAAAGCCGGGCAGTGGGTGAATAACAAAATTTCGGATTCATTTGGACAGCCGAAGAGTGTTCATACATATCTTTTGATTATTCCGGTAAATGAAAAAGGGGCACTGGAAAGAGTAATCATCAATGCTTTAAAAGATATTCCGGAAGAAGCAGCTTTGATTTGGAGCGTGATCCCATTTATTGATTCCCTGAAAGATAGGATAGCTCCTGAATTAAACAAGATCAATAAGGCTAATAAAGCTACGGTCGGAACTTTTTTCAGCATTCGAAATCCGCAAAATGCCATGAGATCCTTTGGGGCTTTTATCTCAAAAATTGACTGGTCCAAATCAGAATCTCTAAAAGAATTATTCTTACCATTTATGTATTTGGGAGAGGAAAAGCCAACCCCTTAAGAGTATTTTAATTTTTTTATCAAATTTCTGACACATTGGGACGGTAAAATGCCACTTGTAACAATTTTGTAATAAATGGTTCAGAGCATCAACACAAGGAAAAGGAAGACTATGCAAATTTATTTGCAATAGGCTTGATTTTCCTTGTGGCTTGATGCTTAACTTGAAAGCAAGGAGGCATGACATCGTGATAAGAAAAAATCTGGCGAGGGCCCTGTCTTTCTGTCTGGTGACAGGGTGGATCGCCTGCCACACATCTGGCGTGACAGCTTTGGCGGCGGAGACGGACACCTCCATGACCGGAGAGCTGGCTTTTGCCCAGTGCGAGGAATATATTAACATCCGACAGGAACCCGACGAAAACAGTGAGGTTGTTGCGAAGATCTATAACGATAACGCGGCTACGATCATTTCCAAAACGGGCGACTGGTATCAGATCACTTCCGGCAACGCCTTTGGTTATGTGAAGGCGGATTATCTGGTGACAGGGGATGAGGCCTCGGCTATCGCGGAGAAGGTTCAGTATCACATCGCCCGGATTCATCCGGAGGAGCTCTATATTCGTTCTGAAAAAAGCGAGGAGAGCACGGCAGTGGGAAGCGTTCATCAGGCCGACGAGGTAGATGCAGTTTCCTATGATAATGGCGCCTGGATTCAGATCGTGGCAGATGACGGTACGGAGGGTTATATCAACGCCTACTATGCGGATTATCTCACCTGCTATCCCGTGGCAGAGACTCTGGAAGAGGAGCAGGATCGTCTGAGAAATCAGGCAGATACTTCTGAGACCGGCGAGGGCTCCGGCCAGGGTGCGATTTATGGCGTGGAGAAAGCGGCAGAGTATACGGAGCCGGTTTCCTATGACAGTGAAAGCAGCTCTGATACCGGCTCTGTGGCTGCCGGAAGCGGAAATGACGGCTATACGGAGAGCAGCGATAGCTATGACAGCGGTTATTCCGAGGAAAATACAGACACTTCGACAGCGGACGGAAGTCAGGATTATAGTACAGATACCTCCGGGGATGAAAGCTGGGACAACAGCACAGCTGAGACGGACGGAAGCTATAGCGAGCCGGATAACTCTTACACAGAGCCCGAGGCACCGGAAACGGACGCATCTTACAGTGAACCCGAGACCAGTGCTCCCGAGACCGACGCGCCTTACACGGAACCCGAGACCAGTGCCCCGGAAACCGACGCGCCGTACAGCGAGCCGGAAACTTCAGCCCCAGAGACGGACGCGCCCTACACGGAGCCGGAAACTTCAGCGCCCGAGACCGATGCGCCCTACACGGAGCCTGAAACTTCCGCTCCTGAGACAGAAGCTCCCGCAACGGAAGATACTTCCTCATCCTCAGATCTTGGTCAGCAGATCGCTTCCTACGCGGTACAGTTCGTGGGTAATCCCTATGTTTACGGCGGCACCAGCCTGACCAACGGCGCCGACTGCTCCGGTTTTGTTCAGTCTGTCTTTGCCAACTTCGGCATCGGCCTTTCCAGAACGGCGGCTTCCCAGGCCTCCGGCGGAACTTCCGTGAGCCTTGACAGCCTTCAGGCCGGCGACCTCCTCTTTTATTCCTCCAGCGGAAGCATCGACCATGTAGCCCTCTACATCGGCGGCGGACAGATCGTCCACGCAGCCAATTCCGCCAGCGGAATCATCATTTCCAACGCCTATTACTCCACTCCGGTGGCAGCGAGACGGTACTGGTAAGAGAATGAAAAACTGCTCCGTGAGACAGACCATTTTTCGAGTGGCCGTCTCACGGCGGCAGTTTTTTTGTCTTCAAAAGATATTTTTTACGGAGGGGTCTGTAATAGTTTTTTCCGGTCTGGAGTTAAGATCAAGTTGTTGAATTTCAGAAAAGATGGTAAGATAGCCCTATCGAAAAAGAGGTGAACTGTCTATTATGGAGATAAAAGAACTTTTGGAAAAAGTAAAGACTGGGGAAATGGAACTGTCCCGGGCAGAAGAGATTTTAAAGGAGCTTCCCTATGAGAATCTGGGTTACGCAAATCTGGACCATCACAGACAGCTTCGTAACGGTTACGGAGAGACGGTCTACTGCGAGAGCAAGACAGCAGAGCAGATCGAAGGGATTCTGCACAGCTTTCAGAAAATGGGCTCCAACGTGATGGGAACCCGGGTGAAACCGGAGCAGTATACCTATTTGAAAGAGCGTTTCCCGGAGCTGATCTATCACCCGGAAGCGCGGATTATCATGCTGATGGACCATCCCGTGGAGCAGGTAGGTATGGTGGCTGTCTGCACAGCAGGTACTTCGGATATTCCGGTGGCGGAGGAAGCAGCTCTGACGGCAGAGTTTTTCGGAAGCCGGGTGGATCGGATTTTTGATGTGGGCGTGGCCGGAATCCACCGGCTGCTGGCCCGGACCGAGGAGATCCGGAAGGCCAACTGCGTGGTGGCTGTGGCCGGAATGGAGGGCGCTCTCGGAAGCGTGATGGCTGGACTCGTGGAAAATCCGGTCATTGCAGTACCGACTTCCGTTGGCTACGGCGCATCCTTTGGCGGTGTTTCCGCCCTTCTGACCATGCTCAATTCCTGCGCGGAGGGCATGGCTACGGTGAATATCGATAATGGTTTCGGGGCCGGATATATGGCCAATCAGATCAATCATCTGGCCGTAGGAGCCGGAAAGAAGGAGGCGTAAAATGGGAAAAACCTTATATCTGGAATGTTACTCCGGTATCAGCGGGGATATGACAGTGGGCGCACTCTTGGATCTGGGTGCGCGAGAGGAGGCCCTCAGGGCAGCTCTTGAGGCCCTGCCGCTGAACGGGTATGAAATAACGATCGGGCGGACGAAAAAATGCGGGATCGATGCCTGTGACTTTGATGTGATTCTGGAAGAGGAAGCCCATGACCATGCTCACGACGAAGCACATGTTCATGAGCATGATCATGAAGCAGAGCACTGTCATGATGGAGAGGGCCATGTGCATGAGCACATCCATGGTGAAGAATCACATGAGCACCAGGAGCATTTCCATGACGGCGAAGCCCATGAGCATTCTCACGAGCACCTGCACGAGGACAGTGCAGAGCACTCAGAGCACTGCCACAGCGCAGAAGGCCACTCCCATGACCATGAGCATTCTCACGAGCACACCCATAGCGATCACGCCCCTGCAGACCATTGTCACGATCACTCCCACGATCATCCCCACACCCACGGTCCGGAAGCTCACGACCATCATCATGATCACGTCCACCGTCACTACGCCGACATCATGCACATGCTGGACGAGGCTCCCTTAAAACAGGAGGTCCGCGCTCTGGCGAAGAAGATCTTCCGCATTGTCGGCGAGGCAGAATCCCGGGTTCACGCCTGTCCTCTGGAGGAGGTTCACTTCCATGAGACCGGCGCTGTGGATTCCATCGTGGATATCGTCGGCGCGGCGGCCTGCGCCGTGGATCTGGGCATTACGGAGACTTACGTTTCCACGATTTATGAGGGCCAGGGCCACGTCTGGTGCCAGCACGGCAGAATCCCGGTTCCAGCCCCGGCTGTGGCGGGAATCGCAGCGGCAGAAGAGCTGGATCTTGCGATCACTAATGTTTCCGGCGAGATGGTAACGCCCACCGGAGCGGCGATTGCAGCAGCCCTCCGTACGAAAAAAGGCCTGCCCAAGACTTTCGTGATCCGTAAGATCGGCATGGGCGCCGGAAAGAAAGATTTCCCCCATGCAAACCTTCTGCGGGCCATGATCATCGAGCCGGCCATGAATGGCCTGCCGGCAGGAAACGCTGTGGAAGAGCCAACCAGATCTGTAAATGCAGACGGAGATTCGCAGAAAAACGGTTCTTCCGCCCAGAAGAAGAGTTCCTCCGACGAAACGGAGGATGAGATATGGGTGCTGGAAACCAACCTGGATGACTGCACCGGAGAGATGATGGGACTTACAATGGAGCTTCTGCTGGCAGCAGGGGCCAGGGATGTGAATTACACGCCCATTTATATGAAGAAAAACCGCCCGGCCTGTAAGCTGGAGGTTCTCTGTAAAGAAGAGAAGGTTTCTGCGCTGGAGGAAGTCATTTTCCACCAGACCACGGCCATCGGTCTTCGGAAACGAAAAGAGGTCCGCAGGATCCTTCCGAGAAAAAAGGAAACGGTCATGACCCCATATGGGGAAGTAGAGCTTAAAATCTGTACATCAGCCGGGGAAACTTATATTTACCCGGAATACGACAGCATCCGCGGACTGGTTCAGGAAACGGGCCGATCTTATCAGGAAATTTATCAGAAAGCGGTGGAAGAGGCATGGAAGAAAAGAAAGAACGATTAAAAGCACTTCTGGATGAATATACGAAGGGAAACGCCTGCTTGGCATTTTCCGGTGGAATTGACAGCAGCCTGATCCTGAAACTGGCTCAGGAAGCGGCAGACCGCAACGGAACAAAGCTTTATGCGGTGACTTTTGACACGGTGCTCCATCCGAAGGCAGACCGGGAGATCGCATCCCGGGTGGCCCGGGAAAATCACTCCATCCACGAGATCATTTCCGTGGATGAGCTGAAACAGGAGGAGATCCGTTTCAACCCGAAGAACCGCTGCTATCTCTGCAAAAAATCCCTGTTTTCCGGTCTCCTGGACTTTGCCAGAGCCCACGATGCAGCCGTTGTCATGGAAGGCACCAACCAGGATGACCTGAAACAGTACCGCCCCGGCATCCAGGCCGTAAAAGAGCTGGGCGTGAAAAGCCCCCTCATGGAGGCCGGTTTCACCAAGGCAGAGATCCGGGCCTACGCCAAAGAGCTCGGTATTTCCGTGGCAGAGCGACCCTCTTCTCCCTGCCTGGCTACCCGCCTTCCCTATGGAACGGAGATCGATATGGCTCTTCTCAAACGGATCGGCGAGGGTGAGGAAGCCTTAAGAAACTTAGGCCTGAAAAACGTCCGCATTCGTGTCCACGGCGAGATTGCCCGCCTGGAAGTGGACAGCGCCTCCTTTCCGGCGATTCTGGAACAGAGGGAAGAAGTCCTGTCCATCCTGAAAAAAGTAGGCGTCCCCTACCTGACCCTGGACCTCGAAGGCTTCCGCAGCGGAAGCATGGATATCCATGTAAAATAGTGGCAAAAAGAGAAAGCCTGCAGACCATTGCACTGTATTTCAGCGGTCTGCAGGCTTTCTTTTATCCCAGTCCTTCGCTCCGATCCCGGATCTTCTGCAAAATCCGGTCCGCCTCGTCGCCGGTGGCCGGCGTGGGCTGATAATTGTTGATGGAGTAATCCGATGAGATCCGGCAGGGGATCAGGTTCGGTTCTTCGGAGGTGACGCTTCCGTCGGTGCCCAGGGTGAAGGTTTGCTGGAAAATCATGGTGTCCATATCGCTGGGGGAGGAGTTTCCGCCGAAGCAGAAATTTCCGAGGCCGTAGGCGATGGTTTTTCCCTTGTAGGTGGTGACGCCCTGGAGCACATGGGCGTGGTGCCCGACCACGAGATCGGCGCCGTTGTCGATGGCGAGTTTGGCTAAAGTCACCTGGTTCTCATCGGGAACCGTATCTTTTTCATTTCCCCAGTGAAAGATCACGAAGACCAGGTCTGCACCCTCGGCCTGAACCTTCTGGATGTTGACCCGCAGCTGGTATTCTCGCTCCAGATGATCATGGAGCTCATAAATTCCCACGAGGCCGACCTTGACGCCTTTGACATCGACGAGGGCCGTCTCGTTATAGCCGAAAGTGATGAGCCCGGCATTTTTCAGATTTTCCTTCGTGTCGGCAAAGCCTTGGTCGCCGTAATCGTGGCTGTGGTTGTTTGCCACGTTGACAGCCTCCACGCCGCCGTCGGTGAGGATCTCGGCGTATTCGGCAGGAGCCTTGAAGGCGAAGGTTTCGCCATTCCGCTCCGTGGAGTCGGTGAGGGTTCCCTCGAAATTCACCACAGTGAGGTCGTCCGCGTCAAAAATAGATTTCACATTCTGGAAAAAATAGGTGGGACCGTACATATCATAGTAGGCGTTGAGGCTGGTGCTATAGTTGAAGGCCTCGTCTTTTCCCAGCGTGCAGTCCCCGGCCATGCTTACCGTGAGGGACACCGGTTCGGAGAAGCGCTGAGTCTCAGGCTGGGCACTGGCGCTTTCCGCCTCCAGCGTATCCGGCTGGTCGTTGGAAACGGTGGTGGCATCGCCTTTTCCGGCAAAGGACCGGGCGAGCAGGATCACCAGCAGAACGAGAACGGCAGCCCCGGTGGGACCTAAGATCAAAAGTATTTGTTTTTTCAGAAGAGGTTTCTTATTTTTCGGGTCTTTCATGGGATTTTCTTCCTTTTGTAGGCTTTTCTTAAAGTTTACCATGGACCGGGAAAAAGTGCAAATGTGGTTTGGCTTTCCTGCACAAGATGTGATAGAATAAAAGTGTTAGATTATGTATTGACAAAACAAAAAATAGAAAGTATACTATTCCTACCGACAAAGTAGGAAAAGAGGTGAGACGATGCAGAATGGAAAAAAGGCGCTGATCGCCATGAGCGGCGGAGTGGATTCCAGCGTGGCGGCCTGTCTGATGAAGCAGCAGGGTTACACCTGTATGGGCGTGACAATGAAGCTTTACGATAATGAAGAGATCGGAGTCAGTTCGGAGAAAACCTGCTGTACCCTGAAGGATGTGGAGGATGCCCGGTTTGTCGCCCAGGCCCTGGACATGCCCTACTATGTACTGAACTTTAAAGATAAATTTGAGGAAGAAGTCATCCAGCGATTTGTGGATACCTACATCGAGGGCGGAACGCCGAATCCCTGCATCGACTGCAACCACCGGATCAAGTTCCGGGCTCTCATGCGGCGGATGGAAGAGCTGGGTTACGATTATGTGGTGACCGGCCATTACGCCCGGATTTCCTATGATGAAACGAGCGGAAAATACATTTTGAAGAAAGCGCTGGATTCCACGAAGGATCAGAGCTATGTGCTTTACAACCTGACTCAGGAGCAGCTGGCGCACACTCTGTTTCCGTTAGGAACCTATGAAAAGACGGAAGCGAGAAAAATCGCCGAGGCCAACGGCCTTCTCAATGCCCACAAGCATGACAGCCAGGATATCTGCTTCGTGCCCGACGGCGATTACGGAAAATTCATTGAAGGCTACTGTGAGCGTACCGGAAAAGAAGAAGAGGGTGGGAAATTCAGTCCCTTTGAGCCGGGAGATTTTGTCACCGAGGACGGAAAAGTGCTGGGCCATCACAAAGGCATCATCCATTACACGATCGGCCAGCGGAAGGGCCTGGGGCTTTCTCTTCCCCAGCCGCTCTATGTATGCCGCAAGGATCTGGACAAAAACAAGGTGGTCCTGGCTCCCAACGACCGGCTGTTTCAGGATACTCTGGAGGCAGGCGAGCTGAACTTCATTTCCGGCGAATATCCGAGGGGGGCTTTTCGATGTTGTGCAAAGATCCGTTACAAACAGAAGGAAGCGCCGGCTACGGTGACACCGATTGATGAAAAACGGGTAAAAGTTGTCTTTGACGAGCCGCAGCGGGGCATCACCCCGGGTCAGGCCGTGGTCTTCTACGACGGAGATCAGGTTCTGGGCGGAGGAAGAATTTTACGGTCCAAAGAAGAATAACCTGGTGAAAAATGACCGCCAGGATTTAAGAATAAGGAGGAATTTCAAATGTCTAAGATTTATAAAGGAAGCATTGGTCTGGTAGGAAACACTCCCCTGGTGGAAGTTGTAAACATTGAGAAAGAAGAGAACCTGGAAGCAACCGTTCTCGTAAAACTGGAGTATTTTAACCCCGCAGGAAGCGTAAAAGACCGTATCGCCAAAGCCATGATCGAGGAGGCTGAGGCTGCCGGCAAGCTGAAAGAGGGTTCCGTTATCATCGAGCCGACCTCTGGAAACACCGGTATCGGCCTGGCATCTATCGCAGCAGCAAAAGGCTATCGTGTCATCCTGACCATGCCGGATACCATGAGCGTGGAGCGCCGAAACATCCTGAAAGCTTACGGCGCAGAGCTGGTGCTCACCGAGGGCAGCAAGGGAATGAAGGGCGCCATCGCAAAGGCTGACGAGCTGGCAAAAGAGATCCCGAACAGCTACATCCCGGGCCAGTTTGTAAACCCGGCCAACCCGAAGATCCACTTTGAGACCACCGGTCCGGAGATCTGGAACGATACCGACGGAGCCGTTGACATCTTCGTAGCAGGCGTAGGAACCGGCGGAACCATCACCGGAACCGGTGAATATCTGAAAAAACAGAATCCGAACGTGAAAGTAGTCGCTGTAGAGCCGGCAACCTCTCCGGTTCTGTCCAAAGGAACCGCAGGCGCTCACAAGATTCAGGGTATCGGCGCCGGCTTCGTTCCGGAGGTACTGAACACTTCCGTTTACGATGAAATATTCCCGGTAGAGAATGAGGATGCTTTCCGCATCGGCAAACTGATGGCAAAGAAAGAGGGAATCCTTGTTGGAATTTCCTCCGGCGCAGCTCTCTATGCAGCTATCCAGCTGGCAAAACGCCCGGAAAACAAAGGCAAGACCATCGTGGCTCTGCTTCCGGATACCGGAGACCGTTACTACTCCACACCGCTCTTTACTGAGGAGTAATCGTAACTGTTCAGTACCTTCACAGTTACGAGCAAAAATCCAATGAAAATCGTCTTCGGCGATGGGATTTTTGCGTGCAACCCTCGGGATTTTGGCATATTCATGCCAAAACACCTCGCGGAATAGTGGCTTCTGAATAGTTACGAGTAATCTATATAAGAAAAAAGGAGCCCCAGGGCACTTGCTGCCTTGGGGCGTTTCCATGAAAAGGAGGGATTTCCATGACGCTGGCACAATTGCGCTATGCCATCTGTGTCGCAGATACCCATTCCATGAATGAAGCTTCCCGCTCCCTTTTTATCTCACAGCCCAGCCTTTCCACTTCGATCAAGGAGCTGGAAAATGAGATAGGACTTGAGCTTTTCAAGCGGACAAACCGGGGCGTGACAGTGACGCCGGAGGGAGAAGAGTTTCTCGGTTACGCCAGACAGGTGGTGGAACAGTACCAGCTGGTGGAAGACCGCTATATCGAGAAAAAAGATGTCAAAAAGAAATTCAGCGTTTCCATGCAGCACTATACCTTCGCGGTAAAGGCTTTTGTGGAGATGGTGAAACAGTTCGGCATGGACGAGTATGAGTTTGCCGTTCATGAGACAAAGACCTATGAGGTCATCGAGGACGTACGGAATTTCAAAAGCGAGATCGGGATCCTCTATCTCAACGATTTCAACCGGAAGGTATTGACAAAACTTTTTGCAGAGTCTAATCTGGAGTTCTGGCCGATCCAGGACTGCGGCATCTATGTGTATCTCTGGAAGGGCCATCCTCTGGCAGATAAAAAAGAAATTGCGCTGGAAGAGCTGGAAGATTATCCCTGTCTTTCTTTTGACCAGGGAACCAACAACTCGTTTTATTTTGCAGAAGAAGTATTAAGCACTTATCAGTACAAACGGCTGGTTCGGGCCAATGACCGGGCGACGATGCTGAACCTGATGGTGGGCCTCAACGGCTACACGCTCTGTTCCGGCATCCTCTGCGAGGAGCTGAACGGAGAAGATTACGGGGCTGTCCGGCTGAAATCCGATGAAACCATGACTATCGGCTACCTGAAGCGGAAAGGCATTGCCTTAAGTCCTCTGGGACAGAAATATCTGGAGGAGCTTAGGGCTGTCTGTCATGTGTCCCAGTAGTACAGTGAAAATTAAGTATCTATTCACTGTACTAAGCACAAATGTATTGGAAAAAGGAGAAGGTTATATGAAAATTTCGACAAAAGGAAGATACGCACTGAGGCTGATGCTGGATCTGGCTACGGAGGGGAACGGAAAGCCGGTGAGCATCAAGGACATTGCGGGAAGACAGGATATTTCTGAAAAATATCTGGAGCAGATCATTTCCAGCCTGAACCGGGCCGGTTATGTGAAGAGCGTCCGCGGTTCCCAGGGCGGTTATCTCCTGAAAATGGATCCCAAAGAGTACACAGTCGGGATGATTCTCCGGGTGACTGAGGGCAGTCTGGCTCCTGTGGACTGTGCGGAGGACGGAAGCTGTGACCGGGTGTCCACCTGCGCCACGGCCATGCTCTGGAAAAAGATCAGCGACGCCGTCAACGACGTTGTGGATCACACGACCCTGGCCGATCTTCTGGAATGGCAGCAGGACAAAGAAGATTACTGTCTGCAGGTCGAACTTAATAAAGGCAGCTGGATATAGGAAAAACCTATATCTGGCTGCTTTTTTTTACTATTGGACAGGGTTTGGAAAGCATGATATGATATCCGCGTAAACAGATAGGAATTATAAAAAACGGTTGAAAATAGAGAGAGGTATCGATCATGAGTAAAAAACATTATGCAGACAGAAATTTAAAATTTGAAACCTTACAGCTTCATGTAGGACAGGAGCAGCCGGATCCGGTAACTGACGCAAGAGCCGTTCCGATCTATCAGACTTCTTCCTATGTATTCCGCAACTGCGATCACGCAGCAGCCAGATTTGGTCTGAGTGACGCAGGAAACATCTACGGCCGTCTGACCAACCCGACCGAGGATGTTTTTGAGAAAAGAATCGCAGCTCTCGAAGGCGGCGTAGCAGCTCTGGCTGTCGCTTCCGGTGCAGCAGCTATCGCATACACTCTTCAGAACCTGGCTCATGAAGGTGAGCACATCGTTGCCGCAAAGAACATTTACGGCGGCACCTACAACCTGCTGGCTCACACCTTCCCGGAGTACGGTATCAAAACTACTTTCGTAGATCCGTTTAACTATGAGGAGGTGGAGAATGCCATCCAGGAGAATACCAGAGCCATTCATGTGGAAACCCTCGGAAACCCGAATTCCGATGTGGTAGATATTGAGAAACTCGCGGCCATCGCCCACGCTCACAAAATCCCCCTGGTAGTGGATAACACCTTTGCAACTCCGTATCTGGTACGTCCCATCGAGTACGGTGCGGATATCGTGGTTCACTCTGCTACGAAATTCATCGGCGGCCACGGAACCACCATCGGCGGTGTCATTGTGGACGGCGGCAAATTTGACTGGGAGGCAAGCGGCAAATTCCCATCACTTGTGGAGCCGAACCCGAGCTATCACGGCGTAAGCTTCACCAAAGCTGCAGGACCGGCTGCTTTCGTGACCAAGATCCGTGCGATCCTCCTTCGTGACACGGGAGCAACGATCTCTCCCTTCCATGCATTCTTCTTCCTGCAGGGCCTTGAGACACTGTCCCTTCGTGTAGAACGTCATGTAGAAAATGCCCTGAAGGTTGTTCAGTATCTGAATAATCATCCGCAGGTAGAGAAAGTACATCATCCCTCTGTTTCCGACGATCCGGAGCAGCAGGCACTGTACAGGAAATATTTCCCGAATGGCGGCGGTTCCATCTTCACCTTTGAGATCAAAGGCGACGCTGAGACTGCAAAGAAATTCATCGATAACCTGGAGCTCTTCTCACTGCTGGCTAACGTGGCAGACGTGAAGTCCCTTGTTATTCATCCGGCTTCCACAACCCACGCACAGCTCAACGAGGAAGAACTTGCAGACCAGGGTATCAAACCGAACACCATCCGTCTCTCCATCGGTACCGAGAATATCGACGATATCATCGAGGACCTGGACGAGGCATTCAAAGCCATCGCTGAGTAATTTAAGACAGCCAAATCCTTCTTATAAAATAAGGAGCTTCCCGAAAGGGAGGCTCCTTTTTGCGTCTTATCATTCATTCTTTTTCCGATACTCATGGGCAGTCACACCGGTGATTTTTTTGAAAGATTTATTAAAAAAGCGGTAATCCGTATAGCCAACCTGGGTGCTGATCTCCGTGATGGAGAGCGTGGTATTGGTGAGAAGCTCGCAGGCCCGTTCAATGCGGATATGCTGCAGATATTCCACGACGCCGGAGCCGGTGGCCTTTTTGAAAAGGCTGGAGAGGTAGCTTTTGCTCAGAAAGAAGTTGTTGGACAGCTCTTCGATTGTGACTTTTTTGGAATAATTTTCCCTGAGATACTGGATGCAGTCCGGGATCAGCTGATGGCGGTATTTGATGACAGCGCTCTCCGGCGAGGCATGATTCTGCCGATAAAAGCGGTGAATCTTGAGAAGAAGCTCACAGAGGGAAAGACGGAGAAGCTCCACATAATTGATGCCTTTGGAAGTAAATTCCAGGTACATTTTTTCATAGAGCTGTTCGATCTCGGTCCGCATAGAGCCGTTCAGTTTGAGATCCGGACTGTAGATGATTTCGTCGGGGTAGAGCGATTTATACAGCATAATATCGGTCAGTTCCACAAGGATGGGGAGATGAATATTGATGCTGCTGATAAATTCCGGGAGAAAGCAGAGGTTGTAGACAACCAGATGCTCCGAATTGCTTTTGTCCGTGGGATAAAAACAGTGGGGTGTCCGGGAGTTGATGATATAGAGCTCTCCCTTGGATACGGGATAGGTGACGTTGTTGTAAATATGATACCCTTTTCCGTCATAGACATAGACGATCTCGATAAAATCATGGGTATGTATTTTTAAGTCGGAAAAATTTGTGTGATAGTATTTTCCGATATAAAAGGGTAGATCTTTTGAGGGAAAGATACTTTCTGAGGTAAGATTGAGAATCTCCATGGAAGTACTCCTTTTTTGCTCGCGCATGTTTTCTGAAGAGCATTATAGCATACTTATAGTGAAAGATGCCAGTAGGATCCTTTTTTGTAAAAAATGGATGCTAATTGGATATTTTGCTGATATAATAGGTGAAAAAAATGTTTTTGTTATTAAAAATGACGAAAGGTGTAGTTGATATGAAGGAGAAAATTTTTTCGGTACTCATGCAGACTTCCGGAGCGATTTTTGGAGAGTCCCCCATTGAAGAACCCTATTCTTATGTTGAAAAAGGCAGCTTTTCCGGAGAAGAACAGCCGGCTTCGCTGGCTGCCTTCGGCAATTATGATTTTATCCTGAAAAATCTGCGCTATACGGCAGTGCGCTCCAACGGGATTGAAAGCTATGAGCTCTACTGGATCTTAAGCCTGATTGATTATTATGAATATTCCGGAGATACGGCGGGGACGAAGAGCCTTCTCTCCGAAGCGACGGCGCGCCTTGACCATGCGTATGAAATTTACGGAACCCACCCGTCCCTCAGCTTTTTTGGCTGGGATGAACGGCTGGGAGCCGGATTATCTCTATTTTACAGGGCTTCCGGCAGAGGCAGACGGTCCCTGGGGGCTTACCAGAGCGAGGACGATATCGCCTGCTGTCAGACCTTCACGGTCGATATTGACCTTCGGAAGGAACGGGAATATACGGTGGCCCTTTATTTCGCCGACTGGGACCGTGGGGGCCGGGAGCTGATGGTGGAGCTGTTCGACGGGCAGACGAAAAACCTCATTGCACCTCTTCAGGCTCTTCACGATTACCGCGGCGGCGTCTACTTCATTTACCGCTATGACCGGTCGGCCCGTTTCCGGATAGATCATATCCGCGGAGAGAATGTAAGTCTTTCTGGTATTTTCTTCGGTGAGAGAAAACAGTGATTTTGATGGAAAATATATGAAGTATGGAGATTGCCGGATATCGTGATTTTGTATATAATATATACATGCTCTCACAGAAAGGTGGTAAATATGACTAAAACACAAAGCATAAAAATGAAATCATTGGTAAAAAGACTTAAAAAATACAAGCTCTTATATCTGGTACTGCTTGTTGCAATGGCCTATTATTTTGTGATGTTGTATATACCGATTTTCTGGGGATTTGAGCTTTCATTCAAGGAAATGAAAATAGGAAGTACGATTTCCGGCGCTCCGTGGGTGGGCCTGCAGAACTACAAATATGTATTCAGCAATCCGGAGATTTTCAAACTTCTGAAAAATACGCTGTTCATCAGTGTTTGTCGTCTGGTCTTCACCACGATTCCGCCGATTCTTCTTACCATCGCTATTTTTGATCTGAAGAATAAAGCGTATCAGAAGTTCTGTCAGACGATGGTATACATTCCGCATTTCTTTTCCTGGGTAATCATTTATGGTATCGTGTATGCATTCTTCTCAGGAAACGGTTTTGTGAATGGAATCATCCGCATGTTCGGAGGGCAGCCGGAAAACTTCCTGACTTCCTCAAAAGCCTTTGTTCCGCTTCTGATCGGTTCTCAGCTGTGGAAAGAGGTCGGCTGGAACACGATTTTATACTTTGCCGCTCTGACTTCGGTAGATACCCAGCTGTATGAAGCAGCAAAGATCGACGGAGCAGGACCGCTTCAGCGGGTAAAGGCAGTTACGTTCCCGGCCATGAAGCCAGTCATCACCTTTTCACTGATCATGGCGCTGGGTAATATTTTGAATAATGATTTTGAACAGATTCTTCTGTTTTATAATTCCGCAGTATATGAGGTGGGAGATGTCATTGATACCTGGGTATACCGGGTTGGCTTAGGCCAGATGCAGTACGGTGTCGGTTCAGCGGTATCCATGCTGAAGGCCGTGATCAGTCTGGTACTGATTCTCTCAGCCAACAAGATTTCAAAGAAAGCAACCGGCCGTGGAATGTTCTAAGGAAGGAGGAGAGGCATAATGAAAAAGAATACAGCTCCGAAGGGCATAAAAATTAAAATGTCACGCGAGGAAATTGCCTACCAGATTTTCATTGCAGTTGTGGTAGGACTTCTGGTACTTTGCTGCCTGATTCCCTTCCTGTATGTGGTCGGCATGTCCTTCACATCCGAGGGCGAGATGATCCAGCGAAATTTCTTCGTTATCATTCCGCAGAAGCCGATTTTAGCCGCTTATGAATACCTGCTTAAGAATAAGGACTTCTTTTCCGGCATGGGCATCACGATCGTGAGAACGGCAATGGGTGTCTGCACCGCACTGATTCTGACGGTTCCGGTCGGTTACATTCTGGCAATCGGAGATCTTCCCTTTAAAAACGGCATCATGGTATTTTTCATCACGACCATGGTACTGAGCGGAGGAATCATCCCGACCTACATTCTGTACAGAGACCTGCATCTTCTGAATTCCTTCTGGGTATACATCGTTCCGAGCCTGGCAAATACCTATGGCATTCTGGTGTGCAAGCTCTTTGTGGAAGGTATCCCGATGGATATCATGGAATCCGCACAGCTGGACGGAGCGAACGAGCGTCAGAAGATGATCCATATCGCAATCCCCCTTCTGAAACCGACTCTGTGCGCGCTGGGACTGTTTGCAGCAGTTGCCCACTGGAACTCCTGGATGGATGCAATGATCTACAATTCCAGAAACTCCGCCGTATGGCCAGCTCAGTTCGTAATCCGAAATCTGCTTCAGAAGAGCAACAACGCGGATATCATGAAAAACATCAATACCTATGCAAAGATGACCTCCGAGAGTATGAAGATGGCCAGCGTTATCCTTGCGGTATTACCGATTCTGTGCGTATACCCCTTCCTTCAGAAATATTTCGTAAAGGGCATGTATACGGGCTCTGTAAAGGGATGAGTTTTCCCAGGAAAAGAGAACTTAATGGTGGACTGGTATAAGCCCGCCTTATGTAAAAAAATATAAAAAAGGAGTGGAAACTATGAAGAGGAACAAGGTGAAAAGAATCTTATCGACGGCAACGGCAATGGCCCTGACGACGACAACCCTGGCAGGAGGAATGACGGTGGCAGCTTCCGAGGGAACATCGGTACCGGCATTTGAGGACATTGAGTTCCCGGATGCTATGCCGGCAAGCCCCACACAGGCAGAGGATGGCTATTATGATTATGATGATATGAGCGTACATTATGATCTGTCATTTGAAACCTATAACTATGGTGCTACCGTACCTGATGACGATCCCATTAAGGCATGGCTGGAAGAGAAATATAACGTGACCCTGAGCTTTGAGACCGTAGCAAGCGCCGACCAGGAAACCTTCCTTTCCACCGCTTTTGCAGGCGGAGATGTGCCGGATCTGATTACCCTCAGCTCCAAAGAGATGGGCTTTACTCTTGGCGGACAGGGACTGCTGGTGGACGCTAAGGATATGTACCCCTATATGCCTCAGACCCAGAAATTCGTGACGAAGACACTGCTTCAGTATTCCACCATGGAAGATGGAACCATCCCCTTCGTGACCAAATATGCGATCCAGGACGGCGATATCTGGAATCTGGCAATTCGTCAGGACTGGCTGGACAACCTTGGCATGGAGATGCCGACTACAGAAGAAGAACTTCTTGAGTATGCGAAAGCTTGTACCTTCAATGATCCGGATGGAAACGGACAGGATGACACCTACTTCATGCTGGGAGCAGGCGGCGGTTCCGGACTTGGTATGCTGGACGGCTTTGGCACCGCATACGGCAACCCCAACTACACCGTTGGCGAAGATGGCAAATTATCTGTTCCGATGCTGAACGGCACCCGCAAGCAGACTCTGGAATTTATCAACAAACTGTGTAGCGAGGGCGTTCTGCCTGTTGACTGGTACTCCATCGAGTGGGAGCAGGCAAAATCCTACACTCTGAATGATAAGATTGGTATGGTTCGTTACCCGGCCAGCAACCTGTATCAGGAGTATGTAACCTTCCAGGGCAACGATGCATCCAAAGCTGCAAACTGGGCCTTCCTTCCCTCCATGCCTTTTGAAAATGGTAAAGGCGGAGCAGGCGGAAACCCGGGCGTACTGCTGGCAATCCCGAAATCTAACGTAGAAGGCGACGACGGCAAGCTTATGAGAATCTGCCATATCCTCGACGCAATGGTTTACGGCGGAGAAGCTTATTTCCAGACTGTACAGGGCGGTGGACTGGATGTATATCCGGATTATGACGGCGACGTAAGAGAGTACAAAGAAGACGGAAGATCTTTCTGCTATGTATCTCAGGATCATCCGGGATTCAACGGAACCTATGGTACTGATAACCTGGCACTGGCTCCATGGCAGAACTTCGGTTACACCCTGAAATGGCAGGATGAGTATGCCGAGAGCGAAGAAGCACAGCCGAGAGCAGATGCGATCAACAACAGCAATGCAGCACTTGCAGAGATGGATCGTTGGGAGAATACCGGCCTGCTTTACACCCTTCCGGCAGAGATTCAGCCGAACCTCAACGAGTTTGTATCCGCTCAGGAATACAAATTCGCAACCGGTGAGAGAAGCTTCGACGAGTGGGATACCTATGTAAACGAGTGGCTGGATCAGGGCGGAAGAGAGAATATCAAAGCCGTTGCAGAGCAGCTTGGCTGCGAGCTTCCGGACGGAATCGAGTAAACAGAGACAATCGAATAGTACAACTAATCGGATAACTGTAGAGGAGGAAAGTGGTGGAAGCTTTCCTCCTTTTTTTAAAAATAAAGGAGAAATAAATGGATAAAAGGGAAAGAAACGATATTTTCCGGGTTCTGGATGAAGAGACCCTGAAAAACAGCAAGAAAGATGTCCGATCCAGAAGCTTTCTTTTTCCGAAGCGGATTCTCTGGACTGCAGGACAGGTAGAAAACAGCCGGAGGCTTCTGGAAAAAGAGGAAATGCAGATTTCTCTGGCGGCTCACGAGCCCTGTATTCTGAAAAATGAAAAAGGAGAGAAGGCCTCCATCCTTCTGGATTACGGAATTGAGATCCATGGCGGAATCTCTCTTCTGGCCTGGCTGGACAGCACCAAAAGAGGGGCAAAGGTCCGGGTCCGTTTCGGGGAATCCGCAGCGGAGGCTATGAGTGAGCTGGGGGGTAAGACCAATGCCACGAACGACCACGCCAGAAGAGATCTGGTGGTGGAAGTCGGAATGATGAGCATGAATCCCATTGGAGAAACGGGTTTCCGTTTTGTGCGGATTGATCTTCTGGAGCCGGAGGCTGTACTGGTGATCAAGAGCATCTGTGCGGTCATGCTCTATAAGGATGTTCCTTACCGGGGAAGCTTTTCCTGCAGCGATCCACTGCTGAACCGGATCTGGGATGTGGGCGCTTATACGGTTCATTTGAATATGCAGGAATATATCTGGGACGGAATCAAGAGGGACCGCCTTGTCTGGGTAGGCGACATGCATCCGGAGGTTACGACGATCAAGGCGGTATTCGGAGAGGACGATGCGGTGGAGAAAAGTCTGGATTTTATCCGGAAGGAAACGCCGCTTCCGGGCTGGATGAACAATATGGCCAGCTATTCCATGTGGTATGTCATTATTGTGCATGACTGGTTTTTCTATACGGGAAAGAAAGAATTTCTGGAAAAACAGAAGGATTACTTAAAAGGAGTCGCTGATCTGCTCTCTGCCCATATCGATAAGAAGGGGCAGGACACGGTGAAGGAAGGAAGATTTCTGGACTGGCCTTCCGAGGGGAAAAAGAAGATTGTGGATGCCGGCGTACAGGCGATTCATATCTGGGCGGCGGAAAGTCTGAAAGAAATTTTTGAGATTCTCGGGGAAAAAGACCGGGCAGCTCAGTGTGAGGAAGACCTGAAACGTCTCCGTTCCTATGAGACCGATCCGGAGGATTACAAACAGGCGGCAGCGCTTCTCGTTATGGTCGGAGCGAAGGATGCGAAGGAAACCAACGAAAAGCTGCTGAAAACAGGCGGAGCCAAGGGCATGTCTACCTTTATGGGATATTATATTCTGACTGCCCGGGCGATGGCCGGCGACTATGAGGGCTGTCTGGAGGCGATCCGGGAATACTGGGGCGGTATGCTGAGTCTGGGAGCAACGACCTTCTGGGAAGATTTTGATGTGGATTGGATGAAAGACGCAGCGCGTATTGATGAACTGCCGAAGGAAGGCCAGATCGACGTCCACGGCGCTTACGGCCGCTTCTGCTACAAGGGCTACCGCCACAGCCTCTGCCATGGCTGGGCCAGCGGCGTAACTCCCTGGCTGTCAGAGAATGTCTTGGGCGTTAAGATTCTGGAGCCGGGCTGTAAAAAAATCAAAGTGGAGCCGCATCTGGGCGATCTTGAATGGGCAAAAGGAACTTATCCCACTCCCTACGGAGAAATCACAGTTTCTCATGTAAAACAGGCGGACGGCAGCATCGAGACGACAGTGGACGCACCGGAAGAAATTGAAGTCCTATAATTTCAGAAAGAGAAGGTATCCTGACATATGAATACAGAAAAAAGCTACCTTTGTCCGCTTTTCTGGCAGCATCATGAGGAGGAAGCGGTACTGAGAGAAGAACTTCAGCGGATGAAGGAAAACGGAATCGGCGGCTTTATTGTGGAGGCCAGACCCCATCCGGATTATCTGGAGGAAAACTGGTGGAAGGATCTGACGATTCTTCTGGACGAGGCGAAAAAGCTGGACATGGAGATGTGGATTTTTGACGACGGCGATTATCCCAGCGGAAAAGCAAACGGTCTCCTGGTGAAAAAATATCCGGAGCTTACCAAGCGGTATATGGCCGTTCAGAGCATCGACGCCCTGGGTCCGGCGAAAAGCCGCTCCGTCCTCATTGATGCGTGGCTGCGTCCAGAGGAAGAACTTCTCTGTGTGCTGGCAGGAAAACGTATCGACCATAAAGACCGCTTCGATGGAGATACGCTTATCGACCTTTCAGACTATGTGAAAAACGGAATCCTGTACTGGGATATCCCGGAGGGAGAGTGGCGGATTTTCGTTATCAAGATTACGAAAAACGGAGGCGAGGAATGGACGAAAGATTATCTGAACCCCTGCGATCCCGAGGGCACCAGGGCCTACCTGGATCTGATCTATGAGGAACATTACCGTCATTTCAAGGATGAGTTCGGAAAGACGATAAAGGGCTTTTTCACCGATGAGCCAAGATTTGGAAACTGCCAGGGATATGATAAGAACATCGGAAGCGACATGGTGCTCCCCTGGTCAAAGACGCTGCTTGCAGAGCTTTCCGACTATGGCATGGGAGACATGAAGCGTTATCTTCCGGCGCTCTGGTTTGACTGCGGCGAGAAAACACCGGATGTACGCTATGCATACATGGATACGGTTTCCAGAAGATTTCAGAAGTATTTTGTCGGACAGCTCGGAGACTGGTGCAGAGCCCATCAGGTCCGGCTGATCGGCCATGTGGTGGAAGAAAACGGCGCCCACGCAAGGCTTGGCTATGGTTCTGGCCACTATTTCCGTTCCATGGATGGAATGGACACAGCAGGAATCGACGTGGTCAATAACATTTATCCGGGAAGAACGGAAGGAAATTTCTGGACCGCCTTTAATAATTACGATACGACCTTTAACCACTGGGGACTTTCCAAGATGGCGAGCTCCAGTGCGAACCTGGATGCGAAGAAACAGGGAAATTCCATCTGTGAGGCCTTCGGCGCTTATGGCTGGTCCGAGGGACTCAAAGCGATGAAGTGGATCACAGATGCCATGTGCGTCCGCGGAATTAACCATATCGTCCCCCATGCTTTTTCACCGGCCAAATTCCCGGCTCCAGACTGCCCGCCGCACTTCTATGCGAGAGGCCTGAATCCCCAGTTCCGGGCGTTTCATCAGTGGTCGGCCTATACAAACCGCGTCTGCGACCGGATCTCCGGAGGAAAGCATATCGCTCCGGCGGCGGTTCTCTACCATGCGGAGGCCGAGTGGGGAGGAAAATATCAGCCCTTCGAGGAAGTCGTCAAGCTCCTCATGCAGAATCAGATCGACTGTGAGGTGGTCTGGAGTGATATTCTGACAGACCGGGAAAAAAGCAGTATGAAAGACGGAATGCTTCAGATCAACAGCGAGTCCTTCCGGGTACTGGTTGTGCCCTACGCAGAATATCTTCCCCACGGGCTGACCGAGCGGCTGCGGGAGCTGGCAGAGGAAGGCCTGCCTGTGATTTTCCTGAAAGATTATCCGAAAAGAAGCTATTTTGGCAGTGAATTTATTCCCCGGGACGGCATGCTGAGATGCGATGAGGAAACGCTGATTCCGTTGCTCGAGAGCCTGAATATCAAGGATATCATCCCGCTGGAAAAGAAAGAACATCTGGCTTATTATCATTATCGGAAGGGAAGCATTGACCGGTACTTCTTTGTCAACGAAGGTCTGACGGACACAATCTCCGTTCAGATCCGCTTCCATGATAACCGGGAAGCCTGCTTCTATGATCCGATGTCAGGCGAGCTTCTGAAAGCAGAGCAGAGAGTTTTCTTAAGCGGTGAGGAAGAAGGAAGAGAAGTGAAGCTGCTCCTCCGCCCCTATGAGTCGATTTTCGTTGTGTTTGGGGAAAACACAGAGGCTTGTGTGGAAAACAGGAAGATGAAAGAGACAATCGGGTGGAATATTCTCGGGCTTCCGGAGAGCGGCTGGTCCATGGAAAGCAGCAGCTATGATACTTATCCGGCCTTTAAAGCAGTGGAGGAGCATACGCTCTGCGATCTCTCAGCTCCGGATAAAATGCCGGACTTTTCCGGAACGATCCGTTATCGCCTGCATTTTGATGGCGCAGAGGCCCGGGAGGCAGTGCTCTCGCTGGGAGAAGTCTATGAGACGGCGATCGTATGGCTGAATGGTCAGAAAGTCGGAGAGGCGATCTGCCCGCCCTATCGTTTTTATCTGCCGGAAGGAAGTCTTCTTCCAGGAGAAAACGAGATCGTGGTGGAGGTCATCAACACCCTGGAAAAGGCCCATCACGAGAATCCCTTCGACCGCTACTGGGTACAGGAGCCCACGGGACTTTTGGGACCGATAGAGATTCTGTGGAAATAGTAAAACGGACATGTCGCCTACCGGCGACATTACCATATATAAAAAACAGCTGTTTCGCGCCTGTGGCGCTCCCACAGCTGCCGACCGCATTCGTAATCCGGGCTATCGCCCTACTTACTCATACGGTCTAGCCCGTCCGATATCCATGAATTCGCTCATGCAAGCATGGCTTATTCATGGCTGCCGTCCGGGACTTTCATAGTAAAATAAAAAAGGATGAGACGAAAGAAAAGGTCTCATCCTCTTTTTTAGATCTTTTTTATTTCTCTGTTACCACGGGGCTTATGAGAATGCCGCTGGGTTTCAGCTGATATTCATAAGCCCAGGCAGCGCCGGTGGTGCGCCAGTAGTTCGGTCCGCCCCAGGTAGCGGTGTGGTCGCAGTTGTGGAGGCCGCCGAAGGTGTTGGCGCGGTTTCCGAAGGAGGTGATGGAGAGAAGGTGCTCTCCCGGCTTCACCTCATCGATGGTAAGGCTGTAGGGCGAGAAAGCGATCCGTCCTTTGTCCTCGCCATCCAGAGCAACCTTGATAACCGGGCAGCGGAACTGGGTAGCTTCGATCTTAAGGCTGCAGGGTTTGTCTACGGTAATGGGAACCTGATAGGTGAGGTTTCCGCCATAGAACGGAAGGCCCTGGGAGCAGATATCTCCGAAGGTCAGCCGGGTTACAGGCTCGGTGATCACTGCGGTCTGACCGGCTGTGCGGACACCGAAATTGCCCAGAAGATAAAGTGCTTCCACATTAAATTTATTGTAGTAAGGCATCTTAAGTTCCAGGACATTCTCCCCGGGTTTTAAGTCGGGAAGAGCGACAGTTTTAATCGCGGGATCGACATAATAGCCGGTTATTTTGGAGGGAACCGGTTCTCCATTTAAGATCAGCGTGGTTTCGTCGGCATTTTCCAGGGCCAGCGAGGGCGCTTTCACAGTGATTTCCGACTGGATATGGAAACGGAGCGCGAGATGATGACGGATCTCTTCTGTTTCCGGATGTACCCAGGGTTGCGGGAAGGCTTCTGTACGGAGGGGATAACCGACCAGCGCACGGAATTTGTTGTCGATCCGGAGGATTTCATCCTTTTTCTGCCAGGGACCGTCGTCAAACTGTGCTTCCGCCAGATCGAGAATCAGTACGTTGGGCTCTTCGAGGGTGACGTCCATAAGCTCCGGAAGCGTAAGGGTTGTCTCCGGGGCAGCGGTTTCCTGAACGGTTTCTGCGGAAACGCCGGCATCGCAGGCGGGAGTCAGAAGGTAAAGGAGAGAGTCGTGGTCGTACACGGTCTCATGGATCAAAGTATTTCCGCCGTTCTGCTCAAAGGGAACCTCGCGGATCTCTCCGGTCATGGCATCGTAGAGGGTCGGACGGTAATTGCCTTTTATTTTGATAAGGAGTTCTTCTTTCCTCGGAAGATCCGGATTGGGCATCTTGTTGCAGTGAGAGAGGAAGAGCCACTTGTTGTCTCCGTCGTTCCGGAGCTGGGAGAGCATATTTCTGACCCGAAGGCCGGAATCATTATGGACATCGATGCTGCGGTAAGGCGCCAGAGCCGTCAGCAGGGTATTTTCTGCAAACACAATCTTCTCACAGGTGTCCGCGAAAGCGGAAACTTCTTTAGAGGGCAGGGCATCCACATGGCTGGGGATGGTTCCGGTGAAAATGACATGGCCGCCTTTGGCCTGGAAAGCTTTCAGGCGATCCAGTGTGGTTTTCCGTAAGGTGACACAGTTGGGAACAACGATCACGTCGTATTTCATTTTTCCAATGAGGAAATCACCTTCGGAGGTCAGCATTTCCTCGGGAGTCTGATCCTTCCAGAGGGATTCGGAGATGAAGTCAAAATCGATCAGGCCGTAGAGCAGCCATTCGGTAAGCTTCTGGAAATTGTAATCCATCTCCTGGCGGATGCCGGCGGTTTGCTCCCGGGCGCCCCAGTAGAGCCAGTAGGATTCCACGGGATGAACCACGCCGACCTCCACCTCGGCAGAACCGCGGGTGAGAGCGGTATTCAGGCGGCCGAAATAGTCCTCGATCAGGTGATATTCCCTGTACCAGGGGGACTGGTAGCTGATGGAAGCCGGGTAATCTCGTTTGGCTTCTCCTGCCATGGAGGTCCAAGCCAGATGGTGGACGCGGATCGTGACACCGAGGGCAGCCTGCCAGTCACCTGCCAGCTTATGGCCGCGGAAATCAAAATCCCAGTTGGTAACGCCGTAGAGTTCGCTGAGCATACCCTCGTAGCCAAACTGATGGACAGCGCTTTCAGCCTGCTTGGCAGTGGTCAGCTCTCTGGAATCGCAGAGCATATCGATGCCGGGAAGATCGAAGGAGCGGTAGGAACGCATAGCCTCGCCGAGAGCGGCAGTCTGGGAAGCCAGGGTGGGCTCCTCCATCATATGACCGGTAAGGGCGATTCCGTGCTCATGGCACCAGCCGCCGATGTTGTCGGCAAAGGCGTTGGCGAAGCGCTCACAGATATGGTCATGATAGTGATAGCGGTTTGCAGATACCCGGCCGTCGGGAAGCTCCCAGATACATTCCGGGAAGGTATCAAAGAAATCGGAACCGTAAGCGGCCTTGTAGGTCTCGTTGAAATCGTCCGTGTAGGGCAGGACAACCTTCTTTTTTTCCTCGGCAAAGCCCAGGGTGGACTTGTGGCAGAACTGCGGTTCGTCCGTAAAGATCGAAGGAATCGTGTCGCCGAAGGAATCGCCGAGCTCCCGGTAGTACGCCTCATGGGTGATCTCGATGAATTTGTCCATTGCCCTGGGATTGAGGGTATCGACATAAGCCTCATCGTTGAACCAGGCGTTATCGCCGGAGATTTCCCGATAGAGATACCAGGTCTCAAAGCCTTCGGGCACCGGAGCTTCCGCGGAGAGGCGGTGGTACTTGGTCAGATAGCCGTTTTCCAGGCGGATGGCGTATTTGCCAAGGAACTCCCGGTTTCCGCTGCTGATGGCTCTTGCGGAGGAGCCGCCCTCCTCGGCTTTTACCTCTTCATGGAGAGGAAGTTCTTCCGGGGAAAAGACCAGAAAGCGCTGACGGAATGCAGGGTCTTTTGTCACAAGACCGCCTGCGTAGCCGGAGGGCCAGCGGTCCTCGTCATAAAGCCAGGTAATCATGCCAAGCTCATTGCTTTTTTCATGGGAATAATGAACCATCTCCATAAATTCTTTACCGAGATAGGGAAGGTCCATGCCGGTACGGCTGTGAATATGGGCGCCGCCCATGCCCATCTTTTTTAAAGCGTTTAAGGTACGGTCCACATCTTCTTTTGACACCTTGCAGTTCCATGCCCAGAAAGGCGTTCCGCGGTATTCGCTGGTCGGGTTCTGAAAGAGTTTGGGATCAAGGGAAGAAGTCTGGTTTTTCTTGTATAACATCACGATACTCCTTTCGTAAAATAGTAGCATTTTTTTGATTATATCATAAAAACTTACAAAAAAATATACACAGGAAGCGAGAAAAGTGTGGTGTTTTTCTAAAAAAAGAGCTATAGTTAAATGAAAAGAAACGAAAAGAGAAAAAGAGTATGAATGCAAAATTACTGGACAGTCAGCTTCGGAAGCTGACGGATGAAGAGATAGAGGCAAGAGACGGAAAAGAGACGGATTACAGCGGCTTTCAGTTCATTGAGGACAGTGGAAAAAATTATTTCCTGATGACGAAGGGCGAAAATATCTATCACCCTTATATCTCGTTTATGCCTCACAAGAGATTTATTCCCGTGAAACCCCATGTGCATGAATGGATTGAATTGGGTTATATGTATTCGGGTTCCTGCATACAGCTGATCAATGGGGAGAAGCAGGTGAAACTGGAAAAAGGGCAGGTGATTTTTCTGGATACGGACTGCATGCATTCCATTGGAAATACCGGGGAAGATGATATCATGATCAATTTTCTGTTTGAAAAAGAATATTTCAATGAACGGTTTTTCAGCCATTTTTCCAAAGAAAATATTCTTTTACAGTTTCTGCTGAATGCGATTTCCGAGAAGAAAATCCATGATAACTTTATCCTGTTTCATTCGGAGAGAAGCACCCGGATTCAACTTTTCATGCAGGAACTGATCATTGAATTTCTGGGCTCTCCGGCGGAGAGTTCGGTGGATGTAATCGACAATCTGGTGAATCTGATTTTTCTGGAGCTGGTGAAGGTCTATCACTCGGATCTGGTGACTTCCCAGCTGAATCTGGGAAAAGGAAAATGTATGGCGGTCATGAAATATATCGAGGCCAACTACAGGAACTGCACGCTGGAGTCTGTGGCGGAGATGTTCAATATGAATCCCAATTATCTTTCCGGCATGCTGAAGAAAAACACGGGGTATTCTTTTAAGGAGATGATTCAGCACTACCGCTTCATTTATGTGACGACAATGTTGAAAAATACGGCTCAGCCTGTGGATCAGATCATTCTCTGGGCTGGGTACGAGAATACGACCTATTTCTATAAGAAGTTTCGGGAGCAGTACGGCTGTACCCCGAAGCAGTATCGGAAGGAACACCAGAGTGTAAAAACCTCTTGACAGAACGAAAAACTCAATGTTAGAATGTAAGTCCAAAACCATGCTATATGGAGTGGATTTTTCTAAAGCAGACGCTTTATTTTTCGCCACACAGCCCCGGATGACCTGACTGTGTGGTATTTTTTTGTGCAAAATTCAATTTGGGAGGTAAAAATGGATCAGAGTTTTATGAAAGAGAAGGCGGTCATGCCTCTGGTGATCTCCATGGCGATTCCCATGACGATCTCCATGCTGGTCAACTCTCTTTACAACATTATTGATAGTTTTTATGTGGCGAAGATCAGCGAGCAGGCCATGACGGCCCTCTCCCTGGTTTACCCGGCGCAGAATCTGCTGACGGCCGTCACCGTCGGTTTTGCCATCGGTGTGAACGCGGTGATCGCCTATTATCTGGGGGCAGGCTTAAAAAAGCTGGCCGACACGGCGGCAACCCTGGGCTTGATTTTCAACATCCTTCACGGTTTCCTGATCGGGACCATCTGCATCGTCGGTATGCCGGCTTTCCTGGGGCGGTTTTCGAGTGACAGTGAGATCATCCATCTGGGAACCCAGTACGCGAACATCGTCTTCCTCTTCGGCATTCCGATCGGAGCGGGCATTTCCTATGAAAAAACCTTCCAGGCCATCGGCCGCATGAAGGTGTCCATGGTGAGCATGCTTGTGGGCTGTGTGGTAAATATCATTCTGGACCCGCTGATGATCTTCGGCTTCGGACCGATTTCGGCCATGGGCATTAAGGGCGCAGCTTGGGCTACCGGCATCGGTCAGGTGGTGTCCCTGGTGATCTATCTGGCGGTTTATTTTAAGGATCTTGACAACATTCCGGTGCGGATTTCGCTGAAAAACCTGACCGAGAGCGGCAGAACCCTGAAGAAAATGTACGGCATCGGTATTCCGGCGACCCTGAATCTCGCGCTGCCCTCCCTCATGATCACCGTACTGAATGGCATTCTGGCGGCTTATTCCGCCTCCTATGTGCTGGTGCTGGGTGCGTATTATAAGCTTCAGACCTTCATCTACCTGACCGGAAATGGCATCGTACAGGGAATGCGTCCCATCTGCGGCTACAACTACGGAGCGGGAGAGTACAAGCGCGTGAAAGATATCTTTAAGGCCGGTCTCGAACTTATCAGCGTGGTCATGCTGGCGGGAACTGTGCTCTGCTTCCTGATTCCGGATCAGCTCATCGGCATTTTCACCTCCAATGAGGAGACTATCGCCCTTGGAAAAGAAGCCCTGCTCATCATCTGCCGCGGCTTCGTGATCTCCGGCGTTTCCGTCACGATCTCCGGCGTGCTGGAAGGCCTCGGAAAAGGCGTAGAGTCCCTGGCCATCTCCCTGGTGCGTTATCTCGTGGTGATCCTTCCGCTGGCTTTCCTTTTCAGCCGCTTCCAGGGCGCTTCCGGTGTCTGGCAGGCCTTCTGGGTGACTGAGATTGTGGCTGCGCTGCTGGCGATGGTGCTTTTCAAACGAATCATGGGAAAAATTTCAAAAGAAAAACGTTGACAAAAAAAAGAACTTTGTGTTATTATAATCCCTGCAAAATTTTATAACAGCTTTTAAATGCAAATGGTAGTGAATTGACAACGGGTGTTGTCTGTAGCGAAAGTTACGGACAGGGCCCGTTTTTTTGCTGCCGGAACAGGAGGAAAAATATGCCGCAGAATAAGAGAGAAAGTCTGATTTTTACCGTAATGATGTGTTTTTTCATGGTGTTTTTCATGAGCATCTATAACGTTGCCTGTCACCATGGCGCTTTGAATCTGGAGATTGTCAAGGATGCCTGGATCGGCTTCCCGATTGCCTACTGCTTTGCCATGTGCTGTGACTGGTTTCTGGTATCCGGCCTGGCAAAAGGCTTTGCCTTCCGTTTTCTCGTGAAACCGGAGAGCGAGCCCTTTAAAAAAGCGATCGCTGTTTCCTGCTGTATGGTGGTTCCGATGGTCATCATCATGTCTTTCTACGGAGCGATGGAAGCAATCGTCAGCGGAGGAGCCGGCTGGAATCAGCTGCTTCTGATCTGGATCACGAACATTCCCAGAAACTTTATCATGGCGCTGCCCCTGCAGCTGCTTATCGCAGGCCCCTTTATCCGAGGACTTTTCCGGAAGCTGTTTCCGGAGGGTACGGTGCTGGCCTGACCTTTATGATTTCCGGGGCCGGATGGTATTTACCACCCGCGTCCCGGAAATTTTTGTGTTTTTATGCCATCTGATTTACCATCTTATACTTATAAAGCATTTCCGCGTGGTTCTGCTCTTCAATCTGGATGTCAGCCAGGAGTTTTCGAAGACCGGTCTCGCCGAAGTTAAAGACGTTGGTATTGTACTCGCCGGAGACCAGCTTTTCCGTTCCAATGCAGTCTGTGGCCAGAAAAGCGTCGTGCTGCTTGGCCTCGGGATTTGCCATGGTGCTGTAGGAAGCTTTGGGAGCATAGTCCCGTCCCTGGGTGTCATTGCAGTCACAGTCCGGAAGATTGCCGGAGAGCACCTGACTTAAAGACTGATAATGTTCTTCTTCCTGCTTCTGAATGGACTGAAACAGGCTCTTGAGTTCGGGATCACGGGCAGCCTCTGCATATTTTCCATACTTTTCCACACAGCTTTTCTCCTGGGTCTGGAGATCCTGAATGACTGCCCGCTCTTTTTCATTTAAAACAATGCTCATCATGATTTCTTACATCCTTTCCTAAATGATTACAGAAAAAGTATGGCCCGGATTTGGAGATTTATTCATCTGCCAGCCGATGAGATTCCAGTGGACATTTTTTGTGATTCGGCCTATACTGGAACTATCGTGCGACAGGAGCGGGGAGAAAAGATGAGAGAAAAATTTCACGGGGTTCCTATGCTGCCCTTCGGGATTTTGGCTGGTTTTGCGGAAGAGCGGGAGATTCGGCTCACGGACCTGGCGGAGGAGGGCTTTCGCTTCCGGACGGCAGAAAAAACAGAGGAGCCGGGCAAATTCCGGCTCTGTTTTTATAACAGTTTGGCGGGCGGCTACCGGGAGATGGAGCTTACCGATTTTGAGATGGAAGAGGAAGAACATACAAGTTTCTTCTATATATATGTGGTTTATACAGAGTCAGAAACTTATCGAAAAGAGGTGCGCCGCCTCATCGGGCAGTACAGCCGTTACATCCGTCTGAAGCTTATGGAAGATGACGGGGAGCTTGCGAAGGCGCTGACCGGTTATCCGGCGGAAAAAGATTTGGTGGAGGCCTGTTCTCTGGAGGAGCAGAAGCGGCGGTGGTTTTCGGAACTGCCCGTGGATGGGGTATTTCCGGAGTTTCCATCGCTGGCCCTGGAGCTGGACCGGCCGGAACTCTACAGGAAGTATCTCTCCATGGAGATCGGGGAATTTTCAGCCTGGTACTGGCCTTGCAATGGCCTGGGAGAATATCCGCTGGCCAGAAGAACCCCTGACCGCCTCTACATCGGAAATTCCTTCTGTCATCTGCTCTTTCCGGAAAAAAGCCAGCTCTTTGCGCTGCTTGAAAAAGCCTCGCGGGAGGGTTTAAGTGTGACCCTTTCCTTTTCCTATATCCGGGATTTTCTGCTGGAATCCACAGAGGAGCTTCTCGATGAACTGTCCGCCTGGTGCGGCCAGAAAGAAAGGTGGCTCGAACTTCTGGTCAACGACTGGGGTCTGGCAGAACTTCTCCGAAAAAAGAGGAGCCCCTATCTGGAGCCGGTTCTCGGCCCTCTTTTAAATAAGAGAAAAAAAGATCCGAGGCTGGCCTGGAAGACAGGAAGCCTGGAAAGTCTGGCGGAAAACAGCCTCAATGCGGACTTTTACCGGGAGTTTCTGGCGGAAGAGCTGGGAATCCGGCGGTATGAGTGGGAGGCCTGCGGCTACCCGATGAAACTGCCCCCGGGAAACCATAGCCTCCATCTGCCCTTTTACCAGACCAATACCTCCCAGTTTTGTCCTCTCGCGGCGGGAGTCCTCCGGAAAGACAGGGGAAAACAGAAATTACCGGAAAACTGTCCCCATTTCTGCGAGAGCTACACCTACCTCTATCCGGAGCATCTCGCCATGGCGGGGCGGTACAATTCTCTCTTTGCGCTGGACCGGGAGATCCTGAAAAAACCGGAGCATTTGGAGGCTTATCGGCAGCAGGGCGTGGACCGGCTGGTGATCAATCTCTTATAAAGAAGGTGAAGGTATGAAGATTGTGGCAGGCCTTGGGGCGGTGGACGAATATATCCGGTTTGCCGAGGCCGGGGCGGATGAATTTTTCTGCGGTTATGTGCCCTATGAGTGGAGCCGGGAGTACGGGACGGCGCTGGCCCTCAACCGGCGGGAGGTGTTGAATTATCAGGTGCAGTTGGGCTCTTTCAGTGAGCTGGAGATTCTGGCGAAGCTGGTGCGGGCCTATGGCCGGCCGGTGCATCTCGCCTTCAATTCCCTCTATTACATTCCCGAGCAATACCCCAAGATCGCTTTCATCGTGAAAAAATGTCAAAGTCTTGGCTTTGAGACCTTTATCGTCGCTGATCCGGCCCTGTTTCTCTATCTTCGTCGGGAAAAAATAGACTGCAAAATTCATTTAAGCGGGGAAACCGGGGAGGTCAACCGGGAAATGCTGGCATTTTTCCGACGGTTCGGTCTTCAGCGGCTGATTTTTCACCGGAAAAATACGCTGGAGGATATGGCTTCCGTGATCCGGGCGGGAGCGGGCCTGGAGTTTGAGGCCTTCGTGCTGAACGAGCTCTGCCAGTTTACCGGGGCCTTCTGCAATTCCCTTCACTGTGATGAGCTGGGCCATCTCTGCCGGGTGCCCTATGAGTTGGGGAGAGTGAGGGGGAAGCTGTTGTCGGGGAACAACGTGAATTTTGATGACGAAGCTTTAACCTTGGATGAGGAAGGTTATCTCTGCGGAGCCACCGGCTGCGGCCTCTGCGCTCTGTATGCCCTCCAAAGGGCTGGAATTACCCACTTAAAGCTGGTGGGCCGCGGAAATCATGCAGATTTTATGGAAAAAGATATCCGGAATTTGCGGAAAGCCCTGGATATCATGGAGGGCTCCTCTTCGGAAGCGGACTTCCGGAAAGAGATGAAACGACAGCTTTTTCCGCGGGGCTGCAGCGGAAACTGCTATTATGCGGAATCAGGATAAATAGCTGTAGAGAAAGGAGCGCATCCGCAGGGGAACCAAAGAAGCCTTTCTCATCAGCACGGTCTTCAGCCTCGTGATTTCCGCCCTGGTCTTTGGTTTCGCGAGACCGCTTATGGGAATCTTCATAGACAGCAGCGAGACGGCGGGATTATGGGTGATGCATCGTCAGAAATGAGCAAAGTCATCGCGAAAGCGGTGGCTTTTTTCATATATATAGTTTTTTCCTATATCAGGGTATCAGATTTTCGCATACCCCTATATGCCTGGAATTTATTGACAACAGACGGAAAAAAAGTATAATAACACTAAGTCTATCGAAACAGTAGGATTTAAGAGAGGAGAAAACTTATGAAAAAAAATCTGGTAAGTACTTTGGCAATTATCGCAGCAGCAACAGCAGTATTCGGAATGACAGCAAGCGCCGATGACGTAAAAACAGCAGAAATCGTTCTGGAAGCAGAGAACGCTCCTTATACCTATGAGGATGACAACGGGGAACCGGCAGGATATGAATATGAGGTACTGAAACTCATCGACGATTATCTGGATGACTGGACCTTCAATTATACCGTACTGGATTATGAGACCGCTCTGGCAGGAACCACCAGCGGAAAATACGATCTGGATTCCGGCTGCAAATTCCGTACACCGGCAAGAGAGGAAGCCTTCCTGGTATCCAATCCTTACAACTATTTCTTCATGAATCTGGTTGTGAAGAATGACAGCGGTATCAAGAGCCTGGAGGATATGGACGGAAAGAGCATTGCCCCCATCGTTGCAACAGACGGCCGTGCAGTCGCTCTGGCAGACTGGATGGAAAAACATCCGGATATCAAGCTTGATTTCGAAACGCTGGCAGCATCCGGAGCAATGGCAGATGAGATCACCAGCGTGGAGGATGGCGTTTACGATGCAGCTTATATTTCCGCAGAGCAGGCCAATGCAATCCTGGAAGAAACCGGCTATGACGATCTGACCATTACTGATCGTGTAGACGGAAGAGATACCGCCTTTCTGATCAACAAGGATCAGACAGAGCTTCAGGAGGCAGTCAACAAAGCCATCGACACTCTGACCGAGGACGGCACTTTAAGCAAACTGACCGAGGAGTTCTTCGGGGAGGACAACTTCGAAGTAGCAAAAGAGCTGGGTCTTCGCGACTGATAAAGAAAGAAAAAATCACAGTTACAGTTCATGGCCGGGTGTCATGGACTGTACTGTTGTAACAGGAGTATTTGCATGTGGAGAGGACATGAATTATTTGCTTCCAGCCTACCGTTGCTCGTGGAGTATATCCCGGCAACGCTGTTTTATTTTCTGACGCCGACGGTGATCTCACTGGTCTTAGGAGCCCTGATCTGCCGGGTGCGGGTGGGAAAAAAGAACCTGCTTTACTGGCTGGTTTCTCTGTTTGTTTCTTTTTTCAGAGGAACGCCGGGACTGGTTCAGATCTATATCGTATTTTTCGGACTGCCGAAGCTTTTTGAACCCTTCGGAATCAATATCAACCGCTGGGATGCCGGAATTTTCTATGTAATCGCAACCTGCTGTAACTTTTCCAGTTTCGTTTCCGAGGCTTTCCGGGGCGCTTATGAGGCCATCGACAAGGATCAGATCGAAGCGGGATATTCCATCGGTTACAGCCGCTGGCAGTGCTTCCGCCATGTGATCGCGCCTCTGACCATGCAGATCGCTCTTCCGAACCTGAAAAACCTGGAGATCGACCTTCTGAAAGGAACCGCCACCGCTTACGTCATCGGCGTTGTGGATGTCATGGGCCGGGCGGACAAGATCATTGCCCAGCACAGAGGTTACGGTCAGATCTGGATTCTTCTGGCGGCAGCGATTATTTATTTCCTGATCAATGTGGTCATCGAGCTGGTCTTCAACAGTCTGACCCGTCATTACAGTCGGCATGAAAGGGGTATCGCATGAATCTGAATGTAAAATTTATGATATCGGACATTCCGACGGTGCTTGGCGCTCTGCCGGTGACGCTGGAACTGACATTTGCATCGCTTTTCTTCGCGATCCTGATTGCCGTGCTTTTTGGAATCTGTATTCTGAAAAAGATCCCGGTGCTGAAACAGCTGGTGATCGGACTCAATACCTTTATCAAAGGTGTTCCGCTGATCGTCCAGCTTCTGTTCTGTTATTATGCTCTGCCTTATGTCCTCCGTGCTTTTGACGGTGTGCTGGGCTACCATTACGATCCGAAGCATCCTTCCTATTTCGGGTTTGCCGTTGTGGCTTTCGCCTTCAACTACGGAGCTTATATGACGGATGTGGTGGTTTCCTCCTACAAGGCCGTGGATAAAGGACAGCTGGAGGCTGCTTACTCCGTTGGAATGAGCACGTTTCAGGCCATGTGGAAGATCGTGATTCCCCAGGCAGTGGTGATTTCCCTTCCGAACCTGTCCAACTACTTCATGTGGCTTCTCAAAGCGACCAGCCTGGCTTCCGTGGTAAATGTGTTTGAGCTTCTGGCGACGGCCCGGGCCTCAACCGCTGTCAACTATGCGATCCTCGAAGGCTATCTGGTGGCAGCAGGCATTTACTGGGCAGTATGTATCATCGCGGAGCAGATCCTGAAGCGGATCAATAAGAAAATGAATCGTTATCAGAAGACCGTTTCTGCGATATAAAAGACAGGAGACAGAAGATATGGCAATGGTAGAATTGAAAAATATCAGAAAAAAACTGGGCGGCGTCGATATCTTAAACGGCGTGGACCTTTCCGTTGAGGAAGGAGAGGTAGTGGTTATCCTCGGACCCTCCGGTTCCGGAAAAACCACCCTTTTGCGGACCATCAATTTCCTTGGCCCTGCCGATGCGGGAACCATAACGGTTGACGGACTGACCGTGGACAGCCAGAAGCATCACCATAAGGAGACCTTGGCGCTTCGTCGGAAGACCGGAATGGTGTTTCAGAACTACAACCTGTTCCGCAACAAAACGGTACTTCAGAACATCACAGAGGGCCTGATCACGGTGAGAAAGATTCCTCACGAGCAGGCTGTGGAGACGGCCATGGCCCTTCTGAAAAAAATGAACCTGGAAAACAGAGCCTCCGCTTATCCGGCGCAGCTTTCCGGCGGCCAGCAGCAGCGTGTGGGCATCTGCAGAGCGCTGGCCTTAAATCCGAAGGTGATCCTTTTTGACGAGCCCACCTCCGCCCTCGACCCGGAGCTGGTAGGAGAGGTGCTGGGAGCCATGCGTGCCGTGGCAAAGACAGGTATCACAATGATCGTTGTCACCCACGAGATCAGCTTCGCCAGAGACGTGGCAGACCGCGTGATCTACATGGAAGGCGGCGTCATCGTCGAGCAGGGCAAACCGAAGGAAGTCATCGAGAATCCGAAGGATGAGAGGACGCTGAGATTCCTGCGGTCACTTCTCAACGAACCTATGGACTACAGCATATGAGACACCAGCGATTTACGAAGTAAATCAGCGGATTTCGAATGTTTGCAGAATTGCGGGAGCTGCCTGCAGCGGAGCAATTCGCAGGTATCGGCGTAGTAATATAATTAAGAAGAAAGAGGTAATAAAAATGGCATTTGAAAACAACATTCCGAAGATCAAAAACAACTTTGGCGTGGACGGTATGCGTGACATCAGCGCCCGCCGCGCAGCAACCATTTCCAACATGATCGAAGAGGCAGCAAAACAGGGCATTGACGATTCTTTTGCACGGACTGCCATCGGCCGTTACGGCGCAGACAACGCAAAGGCTATGCGCGAGGGCATGAAGAACCCGGATGATTTCGCAGAGTTTGCCAACGAATTCGGTACTGACCACAACCGCGAGATCTACGAGATGGAAGTAGTAGAGAAGACAGAGGACAGATTGTCCATCGACTTCCATTACTGCCCTTATGTAACTGAGTGGGTAAAACAGGGCCACACACCGGAGGAGATCGCTCATCTCTGTGACCTCACGATGGAAGGCGACAGAGAGTTCGCAAAACAGTTCCCCTGCCTGAAATTCGAGCTGAAAGGCACGATCGCAGACGGACTTCCGGTCTGTCAGCTCCGGTTTACGAAAGTGAAGAAAGACTGAGGCTTATACTCCGAACTGATGTTATAGAAAAATCCACCCGACTGCCACCAAAGCAGCAGAGGGTGGATTTTTTATACACAAAAAAACTCTCCATAACATGAGGAGTGCCCGGGCGTCTGGTACACCCGGGCTATTATGAAAAAATTTATCTATGTGTAATGAAAACATTACGCCATGACCAAGATTTTATTATCTCCTTTCGAAGACAGTTACAGTATAGCAATCAGTTATGAATAAAATATGAACAAGCAGTAAAAAATATGTGAAAATAACCAAAAACAAGCTTTTTTCAAACTGTTTTTTAGTAAAAAACAATAATAGATCAGAGCTTGATATTGGCAAAAAGTGAGCCAAGAGAGGTGGTTACGGCGTCGCTTTCCGGCAATTCGATGGTTTCTTCCTGAATTTCCTCAGCGGCCACATCGTTGAGGGCCTTCATGCTGAGGCTGAGCTTGCCGTCTTTCACGTTGATGACTTTGACTTTTACCTTGTCGCCGACTTTCAGGACAGCAGCCGGAGTTTTGATCCGTTTCTCGCAGATCTGGGAAACATGAACCAGACCGGAAAGACCGTTGCCAAGGTCGATGAATGCGCCGTAGGGCTGGATGGACTCTACGGTACCCTCGGTTACAAGGCCGATCTCCACGTTGGAGATTTTGGCTTTGCGCTCCTCGGCAGCTTTCTCGCGGAGAATCTCGCGGGCGGAGAGTACCAGATGATCGTCGTCCTCATCGGCTGTGATGACGCGGACCTCGATCTCTTTGCCGAGCCAGTCGTTGAGAGCGTCCTCTTCCACATAGTTTAGGTCGAGTTTGGAAGCGGGGATGAAGCCACGGATGCCTTCCAGATAAGCCACAACGCCGGATTTTACGATGCCGGCGATCTTAACTTTGAGATTTGTGCCTTCTTCTTTGTATTTGCGGAGCTTGTCCCAGGCCAGAACTTCGTTGGCTTCTTTTGCGGAGAGAAGGATGTGGCCCTCGCCGTCGTCTCTGCGGATCACAGTGGCGGAGATCTCGTCGCCTACATGGATATCCTCAGCCAGGTTGAAGTTCGGATCGTTGGTGAAATCCTCCAGGCGGATGATGCCGTCGGTGTAATATTTGAGATCCAGGGTGATGGCGCTTTCAGAAACACCGATGACGGTTCCGGTCAGGATATCGCCCTCGTGAATCTGCTTAAAGGAAGCTTCCAGCTCCTCCTTGTAATCCTCCATGGTCTCCACATGTTCGGGAGCCTCTGCGGTCTCCGGGGTTACGTTCTTCATTTCTTCAGTCATAATCTGTAGTCTCCTTTTCTGAAAAATTGACGTTCAGAGCATCAGGCCACAGACACGCGCTCCGTGCTATCGCTGCTGACGCAGCTTCTGTCTGAGGCTTATGGGCGATCCGCCCATAACGAAATGAAAACTCAGCCTATTGCAAACAAGTTTGCATAGTCTGTTTTTTCATTTCGCTTATGCTCTGAACTGTTTGGAAAAATTTTAACATTTTTAGTGCAGAAAGTAAAGAATCGTGTAAAATAAGAGAGACAGCGAATGTAAGATACAACCATATTTCAGAGGAGATTTATCTATGAATGAAACCATACAGCAGAAAGTAACACCGTCCTGCGTTTCTGCTTCGGCACCGCGCAAGGTCTACGTTATCGGCCATAAGAACCCGGACACGGATTCCATCTGCTCGGCCATCGCCTATGCGGATATCAAGCGGCGGACCGAGGAGGGAATTTTTGAGGCCAAGCGGGCCGGACAGATCAGCCAGGAAACCCAGTATGTACTGGACCGCTTCCAGGTGGATCCGCCGGGCTATGTGCCCAATGTGGCTCCCAGGGTGAAAGATATGGAGGTCCGCCGGATTCCAGGCGTCAGCGACCACATTTCCCTGAAAAAGGCCTGGAATCTCATGCGTACCCAGAACGTGAACACCCTGCCCATCGTCCAGGAGGGCAATACCCTGGAAGGTCTGATCACGATCAGCGATATTGCCAAGTCCTACATGGATGTCTACGACAACGCCATCCTTTCCACAGCCCGGACCCAGTACAAGAACATTCTGGAAACTCTGGACGGCACGATGGTGGTGGGAAATGAGCACGCCTATTTTGTCAAAGGAAAAGTTGTCATTGCGGCCGCCAACCCCGATCTGATGGAAAACTACATCGAGGAGGACGATCTGGTCATCCTCGGAAACCGTTACGAGTCCCAGCTCTGCGCCATCGAGATGAAGGCCGGCTGCATCATCGTCTGCGAGGGAGCTCCGGTCTCCAAGACCATCCAGCGACTGGCAGCGGACCGGGTCTGCGCCGTCATCAGCACGCCCCATGACACCTACACCGTGGCCCGCCTCATCAACCAGAGCATGCCGGTGAAATTTTTCATGAAATCCAGTAACCTCATCACTTTCCATCTCGACGATTACACGGATTCCATCAAAGATGTCATGGCGAAAAAGCGGCACCGGGACTTCCCGATCCTGGACAAAAACGACCGCTATGTGGGCATGGTTTCCCGCCGGAATTTGTTGGGTATCAAGAGACGCCAGCTGATTCTCGTGGACCACAACGAGAAATCCCAGGCCGTGGACAACATCGAGAGTGCCGATATTCTGGAGATTATCGACCATCACCGCCTGGGCTCCCTGGAGACCATGGCTCCGGTCTATTTCCGGAACCAGCCTGTGGGCTGCACGGCCACGATCCTCTATCAGATTTACCAGGAGCGGAAGCTGGAGGTCCCGAAAAATATCGCAGGCCTTCTCTGCGCGGCCATCATTTCCGATACGTTGATGTTCCGCTCACCCACCTGTACGGCTCTGGACCGGGCAGCAGCGGAGCGCTTGGCTGAGATCGCTGGTATCAAATGCGAAGAATTTGCCACGGAGATGTTTGCGGCCGGCAGCAACCTGAAAGGCCGTTCTCCGGAGGAAATTTTCTATCAGGATTTCAAGAAATTCGAGCTCAACAAGGCAAACTTCGGTGTGGGTCAGATCAACTCGATGAACCCCGACGAGCTCAAGGAGCTCAAGAGCCGCCTCCTTCCCTACATGGAAAAAGCTCTGGGAGCCCACGGCGAGACTATGCTCTTTTTTATGCTGACGGATATCATTCATCAGTCCACAGAACTTCTCTGCTATGGAGGGGAAAATGCCCGCCTGGTCGAGGAGGCTTTCCATCAGACGCCGTTGGACCATTCCATCATCCTGCCCGGCGTGGTGTCACGAAAGAAACAGCTGATTCCGGCCTTTATGAGCGCCCTGCAGCAGTAAAAGGGTATTATGAAAAGAGGAGAAAAAAGAACAATGGAGAAAAAAACGACAGAAAAACAGAAGGTTTCCGTGAAAAAACAGCAGTGGAAACCTGGAAATATGCTATATCCCCTTCCGGCAGTCCTGGTAAGCCTGGGCCGGGAGGGCGAAAAACCGAATCTGATCACCGTGGCCTGGACGGGAACCGTCTGCACGAATCCGCCCATGGTTTACATCTCCGTGCGGCCGGAGCGCTATTCCTACAGCATTTTAAAAGAGACGAAGACCTTCGTCATCAACCTGACCACAGAAAAACTTCTAAAGGCCACCGATTACTGCGGCGTGCGCTCCGGAAGAGACGTGGATAAATTCAAGGAGACCGGCCTCACAGCGATTCCGGGACCGGTGACGGGCTGCCCCATGGTGGCAGAAAGCCCCGTAAACCTGGAGTGCAAAGTAAAAGAAGTGAAAGCCCTTGGCTCTCACGATATGTTCCTGGCCGAGGTAGTGGCCGTCCATGTCTCCGAGGACTATATGGAAGGAAACGGCCGCTTCTGTCTGAATCAGACCGGCCTGGTGGCCTATTCCCACGGCGAATATTTCAGCCTGGGAAAAAAACTTGGCACCTTCGGCTATTCCGTCCGGAAACCGGCGAAGAAAAAAGGAAAACATCGCAGATAAACACAAAAAACGCAGGAAGGTGTCAAAAACCGTTCCTGCGTTTTTTCAACAGCACACTCGAACCTGCATCTTGCGTGAATGGTCCAGTTATTTTCACTGTACTAGGCAGCCGTGTGATTTGGCTTCATAGCTTCTTAGCCGTCACGTCGCTTCCTCTTCGAATCGCCTGCTCCCCGTATTTTTTCCGGATCTTGTCGAGGGCGGCATCCAGTTTTTGCTGCTTTTCATTTTTCTCCCAGTCGATATCGAAGATGGAAAGCTGAACCGGAGCGTTTTCATCGGTCAGCCGGGTGGTCCGGACACCCAGAAGCCGGATCGGCTCCCCGTTCCAGAGCCTGCGGAAAAGCCGAAGAGAAGCCGAATAAAGGGTTCCGGCGGCGTTGGAAGGCGGATTCAGAGGCATCTGATGGGAGGCGGCGGAAAAATCAGCGTACTTGATTTCCACGGAAATACTTCCGGCCAGCTGCTTTCCGGCGCGAAGCCTTTTTGCCACACTCTCCGAAAGACGGCGGAGCACCTGGGCGGCATCCCGTTCCGTCAGGGCATCTTCGGAGAGAGTAGTGGAATTTCCCACACCCTTGGCCCGGGCCGGAAGAGACTCCACCGGCCGGTCGTCGATACCGTTGGCGTACTCCCAGAGAAGCCTTCCGTGGCTCTTGAGATGGGAGACGAGAAGGTTCACGTCCGTGTTTGCCAGTTCTCCTATGGTGTGGATGCCCAGCTTATTTAAGACCTGGGAGGAGGAACGCCCGGCCATGTGTAACTCCCGCACCGGAAGAGGCCACATTTTCCTCGGGATCTCCTCGGGAAAAAGTGTGTGAACCCGGTTCGGCTTCTCAAAATCTGAGGCCATCTTCGCCAGAAGCTTGTTGCAGGAGATCCCCACATTGACCGTAAACCCAAAACGCTCATAAATCGTGTTCTTGATCTCGTCTGCGGCCTCCAAAGGATTCCCGTAACGGTGCGCGATACCCGTGAAATCCAGATAACACTCATCCACACTGACCTGCTCGATATCCGGAGTCAGCGTCTTCAGATAATCAATAAAAAGATGGCTGTACTGCCGGTACATCTCGTGGTCCGGCGGAAAAATCAGGAGATTCGGACACTTTTTCAGGGCGGAGGCCACGGGCTCACTGGTATAAATGCCCATCTTCTTCGCAGAAATAGACTTGGCAAGGACGATGCCGTGGCGACTCTTCTGATCCCCTCCAATAATAGCCGGCACCTCCCGCAGATCCGGCCCCGCCCCCGTCCTCAGATTCTCAACCGAAGTCCAGCTTAAATACGCCGAATTTACATCAATATGGAAAATAATCCTGGAAGCCATATCCCATTCCCTCCCTTCTTTACCAAAGTTTATCTTTCCCACCTTCACCCATCCAACCAACAACTTTCACTTGTCACTTCACGATTACCGCCCACTACACCCAGCCCGGCACTTCGATTTCCGTCAGGATTCCTGTGGAGGCAGGGCGTCCTCAGAGCCACTACATTACGATAACTCTATCATACCCGCAACCTCACCAAGATACAAGTCTGTACAACCACTCTTTTTTCTGCTATACTTCGGTAGTACCAGCAAATTTTACGGAGGTTTATACATGAAAAAAAGTTTATGGATCTGGATTCCTCTGGCGGCTGTGCTCCTGACCGGATGCAGCGGCAACGACGGCGCGGACAGCATCGCCGAGGGCATGACAGCCATGGAAAATAAAGAATACCAGGCGGCGCTGGAAGACTTCAAGACAGCGGCGGCCCTGGGAGAAAACGATGCGGCGGCCTACCGCGGCGAAGGCCTTGCTCTCATGGGGCTCGGACAGTACGCCGAGGCAGCCCAGGCCTTTGATACGGCGCTGAGGGCTACGGATGAAAAAATGCCAAACACGAAAAGAGACATCCTCTACTACAAAGCCACAGCCCTCTATAAAAACAGAGATTATGAGAACACGATCAGCACCTGCGACGAGATCCTTACCCTTAATCAGGAAGGCGACGCCTGTTATCTCCGCGGAGCCTGCTACATGGCCCAGGGAGATTACGACAAGGCGAAGACCGACTTTGACGCGGCGGTGGCCCTTTCCCCGAAAGATTATGACCTGGTGCTCGATATCTACGGCTGCTATCAGGAGCAGAAACGCTCCGCGGACGGAGCGCCCTATCTCGAAAATGCCCTGAATATCGAGGACTCCAGTGATGAAGGAAGCTACCAGAAAGCCCGCATCTATTTTTATCTGGAAGACTATGACAATGCTCAGAGCCTCTTAAATCCCCTCGTGGAAAAGAAAAACGGGGAGGCCATGGCTCTGATGGCCAAAATTTACCTGGAAGAAGGCGACACCACCCACGCCCGAAATCTCTGGCAGGAGCTCATCAGCAGCGCCGGGGAGAGCCAGACCGCCTATAACGGCCTCGTGCTCTGCGACATCCAGGACGGCGATTATGCTTCCGCCCTGGAAAATGTGGACAAAGGCCTGGCTTTATCCGGGGAAGAAGCACGGCAGGAACTCATGTACAACGCGATCGTTGCCTGCGAACGTCAGGGCGATTTCGACACCGCCCGGACAAAAGCCCAGGAATATGTGGAAAAATACCCCGCGGACGAGCGCGGCACCAGGGAATACACCTTCCTGCAGACGAGGTAAGCTTATGGGAATGAATACGATTGAAGAATTAAAAGAACGGGTCATCCTCATCGGTGTCAGCACAAGCGACGGGGATGACACCGAAGAATCCCTGAAAGAATTAAAAGAGCTGGCGGACACGGCCGGAGCCGAGACCGTCGGCACCGTGATCCAGAACCGGGAGGCCGTCCATCCGGGCACCTACATTGGAAAAGGAAAAATCGAGGAAGTCCGGGCCATGGCCTTTGGCCTTAACGCCACCGGCGTAATCTGCGATGACGAATTAAGCCCGGCCCAGCTCAACAACCTGGAGCAGGAGCTGGATCTCAAAGTCATGGATCGGACTCTGATTATCTTGGATATTTTCGCGGCCCACGCCCGGACCAGCGAAGGTAAGATTCAGGTAGAGCTGGCCCAGCTCAAATACCGGCAGGCGAGACTTGTCGGCCTCCGCAATTCCCTCTCCCGTCTGGGAGGCGGTATCGGAACCAGAGGACCGGGTGAGAAAAAGCTGGAGATGGACCGCCGTCTCATCAAGAGCCGCATCGCCCAGCTGAACCGGGAGCTGGCGGAGGTGAAACGCCACCGGGAGATCACCCGGGCCCAGCGAAGCCGCAGCCATATGCCTGTGGCGGCCATCGTGGGCTACACCAATGCGGGAAAGTCTACCCTTTTGAACCGCCTCACCGGGGCTGGCGTTCTGGAGGAGAATAAGCTCTTTGCGACCCTGGACCCCACGACCCGTACCCTGACATTAGATAACGGAACGAAAATCCTCCTTACCGACACTGTCGGCTTTATACGGAAGCTTCCCCATCATCTGGTGGAGGCCTTTAAGAGTACCCTGGAGGAGGCAAAGTACGCTGATGTGATCCTTCATGTGGTGGACGCCTCAAACGAGCAGATGGAGACTCAGATGTATGTGGTCTACGACACCCTAAGACGGCTGGAGGTGGGCGACAAACCCATTCTGACCCTTTTCAACAAGACCGACCGGGAGGGCATCCGCACGGACCTCCGGGATCTCAAGGCTGATCAGACCCTCAAAATCTCCGCGAAGACCGGAGCAGGGCTTTCTGAACTGACTGACGCGCTTGAGGAAGTGCTCCGAAGAGACAAGATCTATGTGGAGCGCCTTTACCCCTTCGACCAGGCAGGTATCATCCAGCTGATCCGCAAAGAAGGGGAGCTGGTATCCGAGGAATACACGGCGGAGGGCATCGAAGTCAGGGCTTATGTGCCCCGGAAGATCTACGAGAAGGTCTGAAAAAGACCTGCAAAGCCTTCAAGGGCTTTCGCACAGCAGCTGAAATTCGTCAATTTTACTAAAGACACAAGTTCTAGTGAATGATACGGGGGCCCTGCGGCCTCCGTTTTTTCGCGGAAAAGCCTATTCTCCGGGGCTTTCCGGCATTTTTGCTGCATTTGCAAAATATACTATATGTAGTGGTATATACGCAAAATGCGTCCCACATATGGTATTTTTACTGTTGACTCGAAAAGATATCTCTGATACAATAAATCCAGTCTCCGTATGGCGGGCACGAAAATCTCATGAAAAAACAGATGGCCGGGCCCAGCGTACGGAAAAAAACAGATAAGATCGCGGAAAAGTAAAAAGACAGCGCATCGGATAGATGGAAGGAGAAGGTTTATGTTTAAAGTAGTGAAACGGGATGGCGAAGTGGCCTCTTTCGATATCGGAAAGATCACAAATGCCATCGAGAAAGCGTTTAAGGCGACAGATAAGCAGTTCAATACGGATATTATTGAGCTTTTGGGACTGCGCGTCACTGCAGATTTTCAGAATAAGATCAAAGACAGCCTCATCGACGTGGAGAGCATTCAGGACAGCGTGGAGACCGTGCTGGAACAGAGTGGCTATTCCGATGTGGCGAAGGCCTACATCCTCTACCGCAAGCATCGCGAGAAGATCCGGAACATGAAGTCCACGATCCTGGATTACAAAGATATCGTCAATAGCTATGTGAAAGTGGAAGACTGGCGTGTGAAAGAGAACTCCACTGTGACCTATTCTGTCGGTGGACTGATCTTAAGCAACTCCGGAGCCGTGACTGCAAACTACTGGCTCTCTGAGATTTACGACCAGGAGATCGCTGATGCCCACAGAAATGCGGACATTCATATCCACGACCTCTCCATGCTGACCGGTTACTGTGCCGGCTGGTCCTTAAAGCAGCTGATCCGGGAGGGCTTAGGCGGCATCGAGGGAAAAATCACCTCCGCTCCGGCCAAGCATCTGTCCGTACTCTGCAACCAGATGGTGAATTTCCTTGGAATCATGCAGAATGAATGGGCAGGAGCCCAGGCATTTTCCTCCTTTGACACCTATTTGGCTCCCTTCGTGAAGGTGGATCACCTCTCTTATCCGGAGGTGAAAAAATGCATCGAGTCCTTCGTCTACGGCGTGAACACACCGAGCCGCTGGGGAACCCAGGCTCCCTTCTCCAACATCACGCTGGACTGGACCGTTCCCAATGACCTGGCAGAGCTTCCGGCCATTGTCGGCGGCAAGGATATGGATTTCTGCTATAAGGACTGCAAGAAAGAGATGGATATGGTAAACAAGGCCTTCATCGAGACCATGATCGAGGGCGATGCCAACGGCCGTGGTTTCCAGTATCCGATCCCGACCTACTCCATCACGAGAGATTTCGACTGGTCCGACACAGAGAACAACCGCCTGCTCTTTGAGATGACTTCCAAATACGGAACGCCGTATTTTTCCAACTACATCAACAGCGATATGGAACCCAGTGACGTCCGCAGCATGTGCTGCCGCCTGAGACTCGACCTTCGGGAACTCCGGAAAAAGACCGGCGGCTTCTTCGGTTCCGGCGAGAGCACCGGAAGCGTAGGGGTTGTCACGATCAACATGCCGCGTATCGCTTACCTTTCCAGAAACAAGGCGGATTTCTACCGCCGCCTGGACCATATGATGGATATTGCAGCCCGTTCCCTGAAGATCAAGCGTGACGTGATCTCCAAACTTCTGGACGAGGGCCTGTATCCCTACACGAAACGGTATCTCGGAACTTTTAACAACCACTTTTCTACCATCGGCCTCATCGGCATGAACGAGGTGGGTCTGAACGCCGTATGGCTGGGCGAGGATCTGAGCCATGAGAAGACCCAGGAGTTCACCAAAGAGGTGCTCAATCACATGAGAGAGCGTCTCGTGGAATACCAGGAGCAGTACGGCGACCTTTACAATCTGGAGGCTACCCCGGCAGAGTCCACGACCTACCGTCTGGCCAAACACGACCGGGAGCGTTGGCCGGATATCAAGACCGCAGGAAAAGAAGGCGATACCCCGTACTACACGAACAGCTCCCACCTTCCGGTGGATTACACCGCGGACATTTTCGATGCCCTCGATATTCAGGATGAGCTGCAGACCCTCTACACCTCCGGAACCGTCTTCCATGCGTTCCTCGGTGAGAAGCTTCCCGACTGGAAGTCAGCGGCCAACCTGGTGCGTAAGATCGCGGAGAACTACCGCCTGCCTTACTACACGCTGTCACCGACTTATTCCGTCTGTAAAGAACACGGCTATATCGCCGGAGAGCACTTCACCTGCCCGAAATGCGGCAAGAAGGCCGAGGTTTATAGCCGGATCACCGGTTACTACCGTCCGGTACAGAACTGGAATGACGGAAAGACCCAGGAGTACAAGAACCGGAAGCTCTACGATATCGACAATTCCTGCCTGAAGAAAGTACACAGCAGCATTGTCACGGTTTCCAGAGATGATGTGGAGATCAAACCCATGGAGGGTGTGAAATATCTCTTCACCACCAAGACCTGTCCGAACTGCCGCATGGCCAAGGAGATGCTGAAAGGCGAGGCCGTCCAGATCATCGACGCCGAGGAAAATCCGGAGCTCGTGAAAAAGTACGGCATCATGCAGGCGCCGACCCTGGTAATCGTAGACGGCGCACGGACGAAGAAATACGTCAACGCCTCCAACATCAAGAAATATGTGGATACAGTGAAAGAAGCTGTCCTATCCTAAATAAAAAGAGAATCAATCGCTTGCGGCAAGTCTGCCGGCGGTTGATTCTCTTTTTTTTGCAAGACAAGAAAAGGACCATTCTTTTCAGAATGGCCCCTTTCATTGGTTCTTTTCTCTATTTTCTGCGCTTATGAGTAAACAATCAAAGTTTAACTACGTTAGCAGCCTGCATTCCACGAGCACCCTCAGTTAAGTCATAGCTTACTGCCTGACCCTCATCGAGAGATTTGAAGCCCTCACCCTGGATAGCGGAGAAGTGAACGAATACATCGTTTCCGTCCTCGCCGGTGATGAAGCCATAGCCTTTTTCTGCATTGAACCATTTAACTGTACCTTTGTTCATTGTGGTACCTCCATAAAATAATGAATTAATAATGATGTAGATTTTCGGATAAAAAAATCCACCAGCCATTACAGATTACATGAGTGCGATATAATCTCTAATGACTAGTGAATTATCTTACATCCAAGAAATCCTCGATACTTTTCCAGTATAATCGCTGGAAAATCAAAAGTCAAGGAAATTTTTCTTGTATCATACGGGAAGGCGAGGTATCATAGGAATAGCAAAAACACAAAGAAAAGGAGTAAAAAAATGGACTTTATCGAGATTCTCAAAGCGATTCTCTTCGGCATTGTGGAGGGCATTACCGAGTGGCTTCCCATCAGCAGTACGGGCCATATGATCATCCTGGATGAGCTGGTAAAACTGAACGTTTCCGACGCTTTCCGCGAGATGTTTCTGGTGGTGATCCAGCTGGGAGCCATCCTGGCCGTCGTGGTCCTGTATTTCAGAAAACTGTGGCCTTTTTCCACGAAGGAAAAGTTCTTTATTAAGAAGGACACCTTTGGTATGTGGTTCAAAATCCTGGCAGCCTGCATCCCGGCAGCCATCGTGGGCGTCTTCTTTGACGACAAGATCAACGAGCTGTTTTATAACTACCAGACTGTAGCGGCCATGCTGATCATTTTCGGTGTGCTTTTCATCGTCATCGAAAACTACAACAAGGGCCGGAAACCGGTGATGAACTCCATCGCTGAGATTACCTGGAAGGCAGCCATCGGCGTCGGTCTTTTCCAGCTGATCGCAGCTGTGTTTCCGGGAACCTCCCGTTCCGGAGCTACGATTCTCGGTGGCATCCTTCTCGGCATGTCCCGTACGACGGCAGCAGAATTCACCTTCTTCCTGGCCGTTCCCGTGATGGCAGGAGCCAGTCTCTTGAAGCTGGTAAAATTTGGCCTGGCCTTCAGCGCCTCCGAGGCTGTGATCCTGATCGTAGGCATGGTGGTGGCTTTCGTGGTTTCCATCATCGTCATCAAATTCCTGCTGAACTACATCCGCCGGAACGATTTTAAGGCTTTTGGCTGGTACAGGATTGTCCTTGGTGTACTGGTGATTCTGTTCTTCAGCTTGTAACTATTCAGAGCCAGGCAGATTTTCTGTTAAAAGTGTGAATCATGCTTGCATGAATGAACACTTTTGACTGGAAATCTATTTGGCGAGAAGCCACATCGAGATGCAGCGAAGTGAAATCGAGATGGGGTCTGAATAGTTATCAGTATTTTAATAAAGGAGTGTGTGAATGCAGATTATACTTCCGAAAAATGTAAATAAGATCATCCATGTTCTGGAGGAGCATGGGTTTCAGGCCTATGCGGTGGGCGGTTGCATCCGGGACAGTCTCCTGGGACGGACGCCCCACGACTGGGACATCACGACCTCGGCCCTTCCGGAGCAGGTGAAAGCTCTTTTCAAAAAAACCGTCGATACGGGAATCCAGCACGGGACCGTGACGATCCTTCTGGACGGGGAGGGCTACGAGGTGACGACCTACCGGCTGGACGGGGAATATGAGGACAGCCGCCACCCGAAGGAAGTGACCTTCACCTCCCTTCTCTCCGAGGATCTGAAACGCCGGGATTTCACGGTGAACGCCATGGCTTACAACGAAAAAGACGGCCTGGTGGACCTTTTCGGGGGCCAGAAGGATATGGAGGAAAAGGTTATCCGCTGCGTTGGCGATCCCCTGGAGCGCTTCACCGAGGACGCTCTGCGTATCCTTCGGGCCGTGCGTTTCGCAGCCCAGCTGGGCTTTTCCATCGAGGAGAGAACCCGGGAAGCCATCGGCATTCTGGCGGGCAATCTGGAGCACATCAGCGCCGAGCGGATTCAGGCGGAGCTGGTAAAACTGGCTGTTTCTCCCCATCCCGAGGAGTTCTATACGGCCTGTGAGACCGGCATTACCCGGGTAATTCTCCCGGAGTTTGACGAGGCTATGGAAACGCCCCAGAATAATCCTCATCACTGTTATACCGTGGGCCGGCATATGATCGAGTCGATGCGTCAGATCGAGCCGGATAAAGTACTCCGTCTTACCATGCTTTTTCATGATATCGGAAAGCCTGTGGTGCGGTCCACCGGCGAGGACGGTGTGGATCATTTCTTCGGTCACGCGGACGTCAGTGCTCAGATGGCCTGCGATATTTTAAAGAGGCTCAAATTTGACAATGAGACCTTGAACACCGTGGAAAAACTCATCACCTACCACGATTTCCGGCCGCATCCGAACGAGAGATCCGTGAGAAGGTTCTTAAATAAGGTGGGAAAGGATCTTTTCCCGCTGGTTATGAAGGTGCAGCGGGCGGATGTCGCAGCCCAGAGCGACTATCAGCGCTCTGAGAAAGAGGAGCGGATCCGGGAAGTGGAAGCTCTCGTGGAAAAGATCTTCGCGGAGAAGCAGTGCTTCTGCCTGAAAGATATGGCTGTCACCGGCCGGGACCTCATCGCCGATGGCATGAAGCCGGGAAAAGATCTCGGCGCGGTCTTGAGCGAACTCCTGGGAGAGGTCTTACGCGACCCAAGCCACAACACAAAAGAATATCTTCTGGAGTATTCCAGGACTCTTCGCCGGAGCTGATGCTCCGGCTTTCTTTTTTCTGCCGCATAATTCCTTCCCGGATCACATAGGAATAGAGGGAACAGATCAGTGGGGGGAATCCGATGAATGAAAAAGGACTTGTCGTACTGGAACAGTATGAGCTGGATGTGAGAAATGCCAGAAGAGGAAGGGGATCCTTCCTGGTGGATACGGACAGAGGTCTGAAACTGCTGACGGAGTATTCCGGAACGGAGGGAAGGCTGGAATTTCAGGCTGAGGTTATGGGGGAGCTGCGGGAAAAAGGCCTGGAGCGGTTGGATTTTCCAGTGCGGAATAAGGAGGGCGGCTTTTTGGTGAAGGACCGGGAGGAGATCACCTACCTTCTCCGGGAATGGCACGAGGGCCGCGAGTGCGAGGTGCGGAACCTTTCCGAGGTGGAGGAGGCGGTACGGACGCTGGCCTACCTGCACCGGAATTTCCGGACAGCCCCAAAAGAAGGGCGGGAAAATTTCCGGGAGGAATCCCTGGAAGAGGAGCTTACCCGGAAAAATGCGGAGCTTAAGAGAGTGCGGAAATTTATGCGCTCCCGCAGGCGAAAGACGGAGTTCGAGCAGGAATTTCTGAATCATTTCGAGGGCTTCTATGGGGAGGCGGAGGCCGCCCTTGAGGCCGCCAGGTCGCGGGGGCTGCGTGTACTCTATGAAAAAAGCTTGGCCGAGGGGTGGCTCTGCCATGGCGACTACAATCAGCATCACGTCCTTTTATCCCGGGAGGGAACGGCCATCACGGATTTCGGCCGCTGTCATTTCGGCGTCCAGACTGGAGATCTGGCTCACTTTTTCCGGAAGATTCTGGAGAAGCAGAACTGGGATAAGGTCTACGGAAACGCGATGCTCCGGGAGTACGGACGGGTGCGCCCGCTTTCAGGGGAGGAGCAGGAGGATCTTCGGGTACGGCTTTCCTATCCGGAGAAATTCTGGAAGCTGGCCGATCACTATTACGGCAGCCGGAAAAGCTGGATTCCCGAGAAAAATGTCGAAAAACTGAGAAGCCTCATCCGCCAGAGAGAGCAGCGCTCATCTTTTCTCAAAATCCTGGAATAAGGTTTCTTTTCGGGCAGATTTATGATATGATGAAACTATTCAGAGCCATGAAAACCTGATCTGAATAGTGTGATAATTGGGAGGTACGATATGGATTACAAGAAAGTGTACGAAGAGTGGCTGAACAGCCCTTACTTTGATGAGGAGACCAAGGCGGAACTTCGCGGTATCGCCAGGGATGAGAATGAGATCAGGGAGCGTTTCTACGCCGAGCTGGAGTTTGGTACCGCGGGTCTTCGCGGCATCATCGGCGCAGGAACCAACCGGATGAACGTATATACCGTAAGAAAAGCAACCCAGGGACTGGCAAACTACATTGCCAAAGTGAACGGACAGTCAAGAGGCGTGGCCATCGCCTACGATTCCCGTCATATGTCCCCGGAGTTTGCGGATGTGGCAGCGCTCTGCCTGGCAGCCAACGGCATCAAAGCCTATGTGTTTGAGTCTTTAAGGCCCACGCCGGAGCTTTCCTTCGCAGTCCGCCAGCTTCACTGCATCGCCGGTATCAACATCACCGCCAGCCACAACCCGCCGGAGTACAACGGCTACAAGGTTTACTGGGAGGACGGCGCGCAGATCACACCGCCTCACGACACCGGCATCATGGCTGAGGTAAAGGCTGTGACCGATTATGCCAAGGTTTACACGATGGACAAAAAAGAGGCGGAGGAAAAAGGTCTCTATCAGGTGATCGGGAAAGATATTGATGATCCCTATATCGAAGCACTGAAGAGCCAGGTTATCCATCAGGATGCCATCGACGCGGAGAAGGATCAGCTGAAGATTGTTTACACCCCGCTTCACGGCACCGGAAACATCCCGGCTAGAAGAGTGCTGAAAGAGCTTGGTTTTACCAATGTCTATGTGGTAAAAGAGCAGGAGCTGCCGGACGGTGATTTCCCGACCGTGAGCTACCCGAACCCGGAAGCAGATGAGGCCTTCACTCTGGGGCTTAAACTGGCCAAAGAGATCGACGCAGATCTGGTTCTGGCCACCGATCCGGATGCAGACCGTCTCGGCGTCCGCGTGAAAGATAAGGACGGCGTTTACCATACTCTCACCGGAAATATGTCCGGCTGCCTTCTCGAGGAGTACGAGCTCAGCCAGAGAAAAGCGGCAGCAGGAAGCCTTCCGGAGGACGGCGCTGTGGTCAGCACGATCGTTACCACAAACATGGCAGGAACCATCGCGAAAGCCTACGGCCTTCGTTTCATCGAGGTTCTGACCGGCTTCAAGTACATCGGCCAGCAGATCCTGGGCTTTGAGCAGAGCGGAAAAGGCACTTACCTCTTCGGTTTCGAGGAGAGCTACGGCTGCCTCATCGGCACCCATGCCCGGGATAAGGATGCAATCGTTGCCACGATGGCCCTCTGCGAGGCTGCGGCTTACTATAAGACACAGGGTAAGACTCTCTGGGATGCCATGATCGATATGTATGAGAAATATGGTTATTATAAAGATGATATCCAGTCCATCACCCTCAAAGGCATCGAGGGTCTGGAGAAGATTCAGTCCATCCTGGAGACCCTCCGGAAAAATCCGCCGAAAGAGATCGGTGGCTATCAGGTGACTTCCGCAAGAGACTACAAGCTGGATACGATCCGGAACATGGCTACTGGCGAAATCACCGAGACCGGCCTTCCGAAGTCCAACGTGCTCTACTACGATCTCACCGACGATGCATGGCTCTGCGTGAGACCTTCCGGAACCGAGCCGAAGGTGAAATTCTACTACGGCGTGAAGGGAACTTCCCTTGCCGACGCCGACGAGAAATCCAAAGCTCTGGGTGAAAAAGTGCTGGAAATGATCCATCAGATGCTTTGAGGCATAATCGCAGGATAAAGGGGAATGCTTATGGACAGGAAGATCACCTTTGACGACTACCGCGGAATCATCCGGGCCCTCAGGGATCCGGAAAAAGGCTGCCCCTGGGATAAGGCTCAGACTCACGAAAGTTTAAAACCCTGCATGATCCATGAGATGACGGAGGCTGTGGCTGCCGTGAATCTTCTTAGTGACACCGGCGATGCGGACAACCTCTCGGAGGAACTGGGGGATGTGCTTCTCCAGGTGGTACTCCAGAGCCAGATCGCCGAGGAGGAGGGGCTTTTTTCCCTGGATGATGTGATCCAGAAGGCGGGGGAGAAAATGATCCGCCGCCATCCCCACGTCTTTTCCTCTGAGGCCGCCCCGGAAAAGGAAGAAGTACCGGGCCGCTGGGAGGCCATCAAGCAGGCGGAAAAGCAGGGAAAGTCAGCAGAATACGAAAAGCGGAAGAAGGAAGCGGAGCGGAATGCTTCCCGCGAAGTCATCCGTCTTCTGCAAGCGGAATCATAGCAAAAAGAGCCGTATTAGTCTTGACAAAAGGCCCAAAACAGTTTATAAGTAAACGTAGAACTTTGCCGGGGAGAAGGCAGGGTCATGATTACAAAGAGAAGTAGCTGTAAAGAACAGATCAGTTACGAAGAGAAATCCAGAGGAGGAATATTTCCATGAATAAAACAGAACTGATTGCTGCCATCGCCAGCAAGACCGAATTATCCAAAAAAGACGCAGAGAAAGCACTGAAAGCTTTCACCGACGTTGTGACCGAAGAGCTGAAAAAAGGTGAGAAGATCCAGCTGGTTGGTTTTGGTACTTTTGAAGTATCTGAGAGAGCAGCAAGAGAGGGAAGAAATCCTCAGAGCGGCGAGCCGATGAAGATCGAGGCTTCCAAAGCTCCCAGATTCAAAGCCGGCAAAGCACTGAAAGATATGATCAACGAGAAATAAGTTGCAACTATTCAGAGCCAAGCAGATTTTCAGTCGAAAGTGTGATTCATGCTTGCATGAACGAACACTTTTGACTGGAAATCTATTTGGCGAGAAGCCACATCAAGATGAAGCGAAGCGGAATCGAGATGAGGTCGGAATAGTTGCAAATGCTTTCAGATCGGAGGACTTCTGCGTTGGAGTCCTCCGATTTTTCGTAAAAGGAGAAATTGAATTATGCGCTTAGATAAATTTTTAAAGGTATCGCGCCTCATCAAGCGCCGCACTGTGGCCAATGAGGCCTGCGACGCCGGAAGAGTCACGATCAACGGCAAGCCCGCCAAGGCTTCCGCGGCCGTCAAAGAGGGTGACATTCTGGAGATCGGTTTCGGAACCAAGGCCGTAAAGGTTGAGGTCCTGAACGTCCAGGAGACCGTCAAAAAAGACGACGCCAAAGAAATGTATAAATATCTGTAACTTTTCAGCGTCATACAGCTTTTCCATAAAAAGTATGAGTCATGCCTGCATGATGAATATTTCGCCCTCCCGTCTCATATATTCTATCAAGAGCATATACCGAGAGGGCTTTATGGAAGAAAAACAGATTGAGATGAAGAGAGCACACAGGCTGACCATGGAGGGGCGCAGATGCGCGGCCATCACGGGGGTATCGGATGTGCTCTCTTTTGATGTGGGAGAAGTGGTGCTCCAGACCGAGGACGGCCTTCTGATGATCAAGGGGGAGGAGCTCCATGTGAGCCGGCTCACCCTGGAAAAAGGCGAGGTGGACCTCGATGGAAAAATCGATAGTCTCACCTACACCGGAAGCCAGGGAAAAAAGGCGGATCGGAACGGTTCCCGCTTCAAAAGGATGTTTCAGTAGATGAGCGAGGTCATCCGTCACGAGATCTGGTTTTTCTTTTTTTCTCTTCTCTCGGGAGTCATTCTTCTTTGTGCATATGATCAGCTGCGCGTGCTCCGCCGGGTGATCCCCCATAACGGCTTCTTCCAGTCCCTGGAAGATTTCTTTTTCTGGACGGCGGCGGGCATCTTCTGCTTCGGCGTGTCTTTTCGGGGGAACAGCGGCTCCATCCGGGGCTTTTCCCTGGCGGCTCTTGTCTTTGGCATGTGGTTTTATCACCGGACGGTCAGTCCCTGGGTGATAACCTGTGAAACCTTCGTGTTTCGTACGGCGTCGAAAAAAACAGTTTTTCTTTGCCGAAAAGCGTTGAAAAAAGCATGGAATTGGGTTACAATGAGAATTACATGTAAAAACGTTGGCGTCAAAAGAAAGAAGCAGGGATCCGAATGAAACAAAAAAGAAGGAAAAAAAGAAAGGGAAGCAACAGAGGCGTAACCAGCATCTGTTTTATCGTCCTGATCCTGCTCGTCATCCTGAGCGTGCAGAGCCAGGGGCTGAAAGAAAAGCTCAAGGTATATGCGGCCCAGCAGGAAGAATTGCAGCAGAAGATCGACAGCGAGACAGCCCGTACAGATGAGATAAAGAAGCTGGAAGAGTACAAGAACACAACGGAGTATGTGGAAGAGATCGCGAAAGACAAGCTTGGCCTGGTCTACAAAGACGAGATCATCTTCAAACCCTCGAACTGATAAAGAAAAAGCTCTCTGACAGAGCAGCGTACGAAAGAGAACCGGACAAGCCATAAAAGCCTGTCCGGTTCTGCCATTTTTGTGAATGGAGGGCGCGTAAGTTATGGGGGAGCTTTTGATGACGGTTCTGCTGGTGAGTATTCTGTGGATGATTCTGGATCTTCTGAAGGTCTTTTTTCAGGAGCATCGGGAAGGGCCGGGGAACGAGGCGGTGCGTGATCCCGGCAGGCAGAAGCTGACTCAGTACGCGGAGGCCTTCGAGGGACTCTCAGAGACCTTTTTAAAGCTTCCGAAGCTCAAAGAAGATCTGGAGAAAGATGACAGAGAAGAGATCTTAAAGGAGACCTCCCATCAGGTCTGCCGGGACTGCGAGGCCATGGAGTGGTGCTGGAGCGAGCACCGGGAGGACACGCTCCGGGAGGCGTACGACCGGCTTTTTTCTATGGAAAAAGGGGAGGAGGAGCTTCCACGGCTTTCCTTTTGCATCCGCTCGGACCGGTTTCTGGCAGAGTTGCGGCTTAAATATCAGCTGGCCCGGCAGAATCTTCTCTGGACGAACCGGCTTTTCGCCAGCCGGCGAATTATGATGGATCAGTTTCAGGAGATCGCCGGAATCATCCGGCGGGCTGCCGGGGCCATTTATGAGGTGGACGAGGTGGACACTCAGGTGCGTCGGATTCTGGAGGTCCAGATGAAACTTCACGGTATCGGCGTACGGGAAATGTGGAAGGTAGAGCGGCCCGACGGCTGCCGGGAGCTCTATGTGACGATGAGGGCTCTGGGGAAAAAGCGTTGTGTGGGCATGCGGGAGGCGGCGGCCTGCCTTTCTTCGGCCTGCGGGGAGCGCATGATTCCGGCCCGGGACAGCCGCATGGTCATCAACCAGGACTACAGTACGGTGATGTTTATGCCAGCTCCGGAATATATGATGCTCTGCGGGGCAGCCCGGGTGACGAGGGACGGGGAAGTGGTCTCCGGGGACAGCTTCGCGGTTTACCACCGGGACAGCGGCGAGATGATTTTGAGCATTTCCGACGGCATGGGCTCCGGGCCGGAGGCGGGACAGGAGAGCAGCCAGACTGTGGAGCTTATGGAACAGTTCCTGAATGCGGGCTTTGACCGGGAAACTTCGATCAAAATGCTCCATTCCGTCATGCTTCTTCGGGACAGCAGCTGTTTTTCCACGATGGATCTGGCGGCGGTGAACCTCTACACCGGGGAGTGCGAGCTTCTGAAAGTCGGAGCGGCGGCGACTTTTTTGAAACGGGGAGACTGGGTGGAGACCGTTTCCTCGACGAGCATGCCCATGGGGATTATCGGGGAGGCGGACTACGAGTGTACGAAAAAGCAGCTCCGGCCCGGAGATTTCCTTGTCATGGTCTCCGACGGGATTCTGGACGCTTTCCCGGGAAATCACGGGGAGGACAAGGTCCAGGAGCTGATTTTGAACGAGACCACGGACAATGCCGCCGAGATGGCGAAAAATATCCTGGAAGAGGTGTTGAAATTCCGGCGGAGAAAGGCCGAGGACGATATGACGGTGCTGGTAGGAGGCCTGTGGAGGCGGTGAATTTCTGCTTGCGCCTTGCGGTTTTGCGGGAATGTGAATATACTGAATAAGTGTAGATGGATTTTCGCGAGGTGTTCAGGCTTCTGATGACAAAAACCTGGCCTCTCGGGATCGCAGAGACAACGGAGGAAGACTTATGGAGAAAGTACTGGATTATATCCGGAAAAACGGAATGGTCCAAAGAGGAGACCGGATCATAGCAGGCGTATCGGGGGGGCCCGACTCGGTATGCCTGCTTTTTCTGCTGGATAAATATAAGGAGACTCTGGGGATAAGCCTGGAAGTTGTCCACATGGAACATGGCATTCGTGGAAAAGAAAGCCTTGAGGATGCGGCTTTTGTGGAAAACTTCTGCCGGAAGCTTGCTATCCCCTGTCACACTTACCACCGGGACATCCCTAAGTTAGCCCGGGAATGGAAGTGCTCCGGGGAGGAGGCGGGCCGCCGGGCGAGGTACGAGGCTTTCGAGGAAGTTCGCAGCAAGAACGGCGGTACGAAGATCGCCGTGGCCCACAACCGGAACGATCAGGCCGAGACGGTTCTCTTTCATCTGGTCCGGGGAAGCGGGCTTTCCGGGCTTTCCGGCATCCGTCCTGTACGGGGAAACATCATCCGTCCGCTGCTCTGTCTGACCCGGGAGGAGATCGAAGACCTTCTTCGGAAAGAAAACCTTCCCTTCCGAACCGATGCCACCAATCTTGAGACCGATTACGCCCGAAACCGGATCCGGTTGAATATCCTACCACTCCTTAGGGAAGAATTAAATCCGAGAGCCTGCGAGCATCTGGCCGAAACAGCGGAAAGGCTGGCTCTGGCCGAGGATTATCTGGCCGGGCAGGCCAGGGAAGCAGCGAAAAGGCTGGCGGGCCGGAAAACGGACGGCGGTGCGGGCTTTTTTCTGGACCGGGAAGGATTTTTGCAGGAGCCGGAGGCCCTGAAAGCGTATATTCTGCGGTATTGTCTGAGGGAGGTTTCTGAGAAGTTTGTTTTGAGAGGAGAAAGCCTTCAAGATCAGGAAGGGACTTTCAGGCAGCAGGAGCCGGGCGTTTCCCTTTATAATATCTCCTCCTCCCATCTCTCCGCTATCACAGAGCTTGCATCCAGACAGTCCGGCCGGTCCTTGAATCTTCCAGGAGGGCTCACGGTCCATACGGAAGGCGCATACCTGATTTTTGACAGGCCGGGGATTGGGAAGGAAGAGCAGCAGAGTGAGACGGAACTGATAGTCCCGGGGACGGTCAGGTACGGGAAATATCGCCTGACTGCCTCGATTTTTCCTTATAAAAACGAAATTATTCCGGAAAAAATGTATACGAAATGGTTCGATTATGATACAATTAAAAATACGGTTCAAATACGGCCCCGAAGGAGCGGTGACTTCCTTACGGTCACAGCTTCGGGCGGAAGAAAGACTCTGAAAAAATACCTCATCGATGAGAAAATTCCGGCCGGGGAGAGAGACCGGCTGTGCCTTCTGGCAGACGGCTCCCAGATCCTCTGGGTGGTGGGCCATCGGATCAGCGAGGTTTACAAGGTAACAGAGAAAACCAGCAGGGTTTTAAAAGTACAAGTGATGGAGGATTAAGAGAATGGAAGACAAGATTCGTGTTCTGGTACCAGAAAAAGATGTGGATGCAAAAATCGCAGAACTTGGCAAAAAAATCAGTGAAGATTATGCCGGACGTCAGGTGCATCTGGTATGCGTGCTCAAAGGCGGCGTGTTCTTTATGTGTGAGCTGGCAAAGAGAATTACGGTTCCCGTTACGATGGATTTCATGTCTGTCAGCAGCTACGGTGCAGGCACAGAGTCCAGCGGTGTGGTAAAGATCGTAAAGGATCTGGATCAGCCCCTGGATGGCAAGGACGTTCTGATCGTTGAGGATATCGTGGATTCAGGAAGAACCTTAGGTTATCTGATGGAGATCCTGAGGAAGAGAAATCCGAAGAGCCTGCATCTTTGTACGCTCCTTGACAAGCCGGAGCGCCGTGTCACCGATGTGAAAGTAGACTATACCGGTTTCAATATTCCCGATGAGTTCGTTGTGGGCTACGGTCTGGATTACGACCAGAAATACCGGAATCTTCCCTACATCGGAATCGTAGAATTAGGCAAGTAACAGTAACTGAAAGGAGATTCGCGTTGAACAGAGAATCAAGAGGAATAGGACTGTATATTTCCGTGGCAGTCGTCCTGGTGCTGGCATATTTTCTATTACGCAGCGGCTTTTTGCATACGGAGACCTATACCTATCAGTATATGCAGACCGCCGTGGAGGATGGAAAGGTTGCCAAGGTGGAAGTTCACCAGAACGCCCAGGTGCCCACGGGTTATCTGAACGTACACATGACCGACGGCAGTGTGGACCGGGTCAACGTTTCGGATGTAAATGAAGCGGTAAAATATCTGGATGAGCAGGGAATCAACTGTTATATCCATGATGTGCCCCAGGAAAGTATCTTCTTAAATAATGTACTCCCCATGCTGCTGATGGTCGTTGTGGTCATGGTCATGTTTATGATGATGAACCGCCAGGCGGCGTCAGGCGGCGGAAACAAGATGATGAATTTCGGCAAGAGCCGGGCGACGATGATCAGCCCGGATGCCAAAAAAGTAACTTTTAAAGATGTGGCAGGCCTCCAGGAGGAGAAGGAGGATCTGAAGGAGATCGTAGATTTCCTGAAAGATCCGAAGAAATATCTTCAGGTAGGCGCCCGGATCCCCAAAGGTGTCCTTCTGGTGGGTCCTCCGGGAACCGGTAAAACCCTTCTCGCCAAGGCCGTGGCCGGTGAGGCAGGCGTTCCCTTCTTCAGCATTTCCGGTTCTGATTTCGTGGAAATGTTCGTCGGCGTGGGCGCTTCCCGTGTCCGTGACCTTTTCGCCGAGGCGAAAAAGAACGCTCCCTGTATCGTCTTCATCGACGAGATCGATGCCGTGGCCAGACGCCGCGGAACCGGTATGGGAGGCGGCCACGATGAGAGAGAACAGACTCTGAACCAGATGCTCGTCGAGATGGACGGCTTCGGTTACAACGAGGGCATCATCGTCATGGCAGCAACCAACCGTGTGGATATTCTGGATCCGGCAATCCTCCGTCCCGGCCGTTTTGATCGGAAAGTGGGCGTTGGCCGTCCGGATGTCAGAGGCCGTGAGGAGATCCTGAAAGTTCATTGCAAAGGCAAACCTTTGGGAGACGATGTGGACCTCAAACAGGTGGCTCAGACCACTGCAGGCTTCACCGGAGCGGATCTTGAGAATCTCATGAACGAGTCCGCCATCTACGCAGCGAAAGCCGGAAGAAGCTTTATTCAGCAGGAAGATATCAACCGTTCCTTCGTCAAGGTCGGCATCGGCGCAGAGAAGAAGAGCCGGGTGATCTCCGAGCATGAGAAAAAGATCACAGCCTACCACGAGGCAGGCCATGCGATCCTCTTCCATGTGCTTCCGGATGTGGGACCGGTTCATACGATCTCCATCATTCCGACCGGAATGGGAGCAGCAGGCTACACGATGCCCCTGCCGGAAAAGGACGAGATGTTCAATACCAAGAACAAGATGCTCCACAACATCGAGGTTTCCTTCGGCGGAAGAATCGCTGAGGAGCTGATCTTTGGTGATGTGACCACCGGAGCTTCCCAGGATATCAAGCAGGCCACCAACCTGGCCCGGGCCATGGTCATGCAGTACGGCATGTCCGAGAAGGTGGGTATGATCTGCTACGGCGGCGACGACGATGAGGTATTCATCGGCAGAGACCTGGCCCACACCCGTTCCTACGGAGAGGAAACCGCTTCCCTCATTGATGAGGAAGTGAAGCGTATCATCGACGAATCCTACGCTCACGCGAAAAAGATCATCGAAGAGCATATGGACGTTTTGCATTCCTGCGCAGCGCTCCTTGTCGAAAAAGAGAAGATTGGCCGAGAAGAGTTCGAAAGCCTTTTCACAGATGGAATTGCGTAAGCCGCTTTTGCTCCCAGTTCCTTTTGTAGAGAACGCATAAAAAAAAATCTGAGATTTTTTAAACTTTGTGCACACTTATTTGGGTTCCTTTGTTATAATACTAATCGTAAACCCCCCCAATACATTATATAGTTTTTGCTACACCCCATAAGAGAAATACCTTCTCCAAGAGAAAAGCCAGCGGATCGATCCGCTGGCTTTTCTCATATCTGGAAATATCCATCCGGAAACCGGTTTCCGGCAGAGTTTCCGGGCAGGAAAACATTTTCCGGTTGTGCAAACAGGTGGGATAGTATAGAATAGTACAAGGAAAGAAAGGGGAATGCCGCGATGAATCTGGAAGAGATCGATTATTTACAGAAGGTGCAGAAATATATGATGACCATGCGCCCTGTTTTTCAGCCGCATGCATTATTCAGCGATGAGACGGCCAATTATGTGGAGCCTATGGAGCCCATGCCGGGAGAGACCGTGACGATCCGGTTCCGGGCTGGTCTGAATAACGTGGACAGTGTTTTCCTGATCAGCGGGTCCCGGAAGCTGTTGATGGATTATGAGAAAACGGAAGGCCGTTTTGATTATTATACAGTGAAGGTGGAAATGACGGAGGAGATCTTCCGTTATTATTTTGAGGTCTGTGCAGGAAAGATCAGTTGCTTCTATAATAAGAGAGGTGTATCGAGAGACCTGCAGGAATACTACAGCTTTGCCATCGCCCCGGGATTTCGGACGCCGGACTGGGCAAAGGGCGCTGTCATGTATCAGATTTATACGGATCGTTTTTACAATGGAGATCCGACCAACGATGTGGAAGACCGGGAATATTATTACATCGGGGACGGTTCCTCCAGGGTACGGGACTGGTACAAATATCCGGAATTTATGGGAATCCGGGAATTTTACGGAGGCGATCTCCAGGGCGTTCTGGACAAGATGGACTACCTGGAGGATCTGGGCGTGGAGGTAATTTATTTTAACCCCATCTTTGTATCGCCCTCCAACCATAAGTATGATATTCAGGACTATGATTCCGTAGACCCGCATCTCGGGAAGATCGTTAACGACGGCGGGGAGTGCCTGGCCCCCTGGGATAATGATAATACCCATGCGACCAAATACATTAAGCGTGTGACGGATCCGGAAAATCTGAAAGCCAGCAACGAGCTTCTGGCCCATCTCGTGGAGGAGGCCCACAAACGTGGAATGAAAGTCATTCTGGACGGCGTTTTCAACCACTGCGGCTCCTTTAACAAATGGCTGGACCGGGAGCGGATCTATGAGAACCAGCCGGGCTATGAAAAGGGAGCCTATGTCTCCGCAGACAGCCCCTACCGGAGCTTTTTCAAATTTAACAATGAGCACAGCTGGCCCTATAATCCTTATTACGACGGCTGGTGGGGCCATGAGACCCTGCCGAAGCTGAACTTTGAAAACTCGCCGAAGCTCGTGGAATATATCATGAACATCGGAAGAAAATGGGTGTCACCGCCCTACAACGTGGACGGCTGGCGTCTGGATGTAGCTGCGGACTTAGGCTTCAGCAACGAGTACAACCATAAATTCTGGAAGGAATTCCGGAAAAATGTCAAAGAGGCCAATCCCGATGCCATCATTCTGGCGGAGCATTACGGGGAGGCCCGTTCCTGGCTCCAGGGAGACGAGTGGGATACCGTGATGAACTATGACGCTTTCATGGAACCGCTGACCTGGTTTTTGACCGGAATGGAGAAACACAGCGATGAGTTCCGTGGCAACCTTCTGGGAAATCATGAGTCCTTCATGGGAGCGATGAGCCACCATATGAGCAGCTTTATGGCTCCGTCTTTGCAGGTGTCCATGAACGAACTGTCCAACCATGACCACTCCCGTTTCCTGACCCGGACCAACCATCGGGTGGGAAGAGTGGCCCAGCTCGGCTATCGGGCGGCGGAGGAGCAGGTCAATGTCGCCGTTATGCGGGAGGCTGTGACCGTGCAGATGACCTGGCCCGGCGCGCCGACCCTTTATTATGGAGACGAGGCAGGACTCTGTGGCTTCACCGATCCGGACAACCGGAGAACTTACCCCTGGGGAAGGGAGAATAAGGAGCTCATCGATTTCCATCGGGAAATGATCCGGATCCACAAGAAATATCCGGTACTGAGCCATGGTTCGCTGAAATTCCTCTATGGGGAACATAATGTCATTGCCTACGGCCGTTTCGATATGAAAGAACGGGTCATCGTGGCCTTCCATAACGGGCAGGGCGACAAGACCTTCATGCTACCGGTATGGCAGGTGGGTGTCTGTTCCGGGCATTCTCTTAAGAGAGTCATGCTCACCGGAGACTGGGGCTATACAACGGAACCGCAGGAGTACCAGGCTGAGGGCGGAGAGCTGACGCTGACTCTTCCAACTACATCTGCGATCGTTCTCGTGGAAATGGTTCCGGAAGAAGAGAAGGAAGAAAAGACGGAGCAGTAAGCGCGGGGCTGCTGTTTTCGATAACTATTGGGGGAAACATGGAAGATAAAGAGCGAGAGCTGATATTTGAGGTGGCCGGCATGGCCGGAGATATCCTGCTCCGAAGCGGGGCGGAGATCTCCCGGGTGGATGAGACCATGCGGCGGATCGCCTGCGCTTATGAGCTGGAAAACGTCAGCACTTTTGTACTGAGTAACGGTATTTTTCTGACTTCCGAGACGGAAGGCAGCAACCATCAGGTGCGGGTGCGCCATATTCCGCTGGCCGGGGCCAGACTGGACCGGATCGATGCGGTGAACGAGCTGTCGAGAGAGATCGAGCTGGGCTTTTTCACACCCACGGAAGCCAAAGCGAAATTAAAAGAGATTGAGAAGCTGCCCCAGAAGCCGGGCTGGCACCAGATTCTGGCAGCCGGTATCGGAAGCGGAGCCTTCTGCTTCCTCTTCGGCGGGGATGTGCTGGATTCGCTGGCGGCTTTCCTGGCAGGCTTTATCCTGTATCTGTATGTGCTGGATGTGGTGAAGGGGCGGCTTTCCAAGATCGCCACCAACGCCAGCGGTGGAGCTCTGGTCATGGCGCTGACCCTGCTTTTTTACCGGCTGGGCTTCGGGCACCATCTGGATCTCATGTCTGTGGGGGCCCTGCTTCCGCTGATTCCGGGAGTGGCCTTTACGAACTCGATCCGGGATTTCGCCGATCAGGACTATATCGCCGGGGCGGTACGGTTACTGGACACGCTGATTGTGATTTTCAGCATCGCCCTGGGCGTGGGCCTGATGATGATGTGGTGCGGAATAGGAGGCAGCTTATGATTTTGCGTCTGATTGAAGAAGGAATCGCCGCAGGCATCGGAACCATCGCTTTTGCGCTGATGTTCCATGTGCCGAAGCAGTATTATCTCTGCGGGGGTGTGGCGGGAGCGGCCGGCTGGCTTGTCTACCGGGCTCTCGAGCTCAACGTGAATTCCCTCATGGGTCCGGTCTTTGCCGGAGCTTTCACGGTAGTTTTTCTGTCGAGGATTTTTGCCGTCCGGAAAAAATGCCCCGTGACGATGTTTCTGATCCCGGGAATTTTCCCGCTGGTGCCAGGAATGGGCATCTACCAGACCGCCCAGGCCCTGGTAGGAAGCGACTGGGATCTGGCGGCCTCCAAGGGACTGACCTCCATCAAGTTTGCTGTTGCCATCGTGGGCGGCATCCTTCTGGGCTTTGAAATTCCCCAGCGCTGGTTCTCTTTTCGGGAAAATAAAGTTCAGAAAACGGGAAAATTTTCCTGATTTTCCTGAAAAATGAAAAAATCAGATTTTTTGAGACCTTTTCGGAGGTCTCTTTTTTTATTCAAAGATACAGGAAAACGACAGGCTTTGGGCGTTGTCTCTGGTTTCTTCTTCTTTTTATTGTGTTTTTACACAAAACAACTGTGACCGATTTGTGAATAAGCTCCAAAACAACGGAAAACCACAAAAAATGTATTGAAATATTGTGGAGAATGTGGTACTATTCTGAACGCAGGAAAACGTTACCACAGAAAGGAGCCCGAACCATTGGAGATAACAATTAAAGATATTGCCGCTGACGCGAAGGTTTCCGTTTCCACGGTCTCCAGGGTTATGAACGGGTCGAAAGCTGTTAGTGATGAGTTAAGACACCGGGTTATGAGAAGCATTGAGAAGTATCACTACATACCCAATGCGGAGGCCAGAAGCCTTGTCACCAAGAACACACATCTGGTGGCGGTTCTGGAGGCGGACTTGAGAAACCCGATCACCGCGATCCATTTGAAACAGATCAGCGATGTCTGCATGAAACATAACAAAGTTGTCATTGCCTGCGATTATGATTTTGATAATAAGAAAGCGCTGGTCCTCATGGACCGGATGCTGGAGAGAAACATCGACGGACTGATCTTCCAGGGAGTTCATCTCACCGATGAGATCCTGAAGAAGCTTCATGAATTCCCCTGTCCGGTGGTCCTGGGAAACCAGGGATTATCCGGAGACGATTGTGAGTTCACCACAGTGACCGTTGACAGTTATGGAGTTGCCAGAGATATCACAGAATTTCTCGTGGGTGACGGCCACAGACGGATCGCTTATGTGGGAGGAAATGCAGAGGACTACACCAACGGCCAGTTGAGGCTGAAGGGATACCGGGATGCCATGAAGGCAGCGGGACTTGAGATTCCTGATTCCTATATCTATCAGGGAAATTTCAGCACCGAGGCCGGTGTGGAGGGAATGAAGAAAATCTACGAGAACAGCAGAGATCTTCCGACCGCCGTCATCACCGGTTCCGACATCATCGCCATCGGCGTGATCCGGTATCTCAAATCTTTGAATATCCGGGTGCCCGAGGATATTTCCGTGTTCGGCGTAGATGATTCGGTGTCCGATATTTTTGACCCGCCTCTTTCCACCGTGAGGATGTTTCAGCAGGGAGAGATGTTCTACGAAGCACTTTTCGGAGAGCATGCGGATGAGAAAAAGATCATCCACTTCCCTTATCAGCTGGTGAGAAGAAATTCTACCAGAAAACTTTGGCAGTGAGAACTGCCATTAAGTTTTCCTGATGAGGAAAACGATTTCTTGAAAGTTTTAACCTTTTACAAAGATATTTAATGTTGCAATTACGCGACATAAATATATGATACCAGGGTGAAAAGGTCAAAATGCCGTTCCTGCTTGCAGGATAAGGCATTTGAACTTGGAACCCGTCAAATATGAGGAAGCAGCGATTTACGCAGTAAATCAGCGAATTCCGAATATTTGCAGAATTGCGGGAGCTGCGTTGCAGCGTAGCAATTCGCAGGAATCATTCATACCCCCGGTATAGGGAACCGGGAGAATTTTAAGGAGGATGAAGCAATGAAAAAACATGTAGTAGCTTCTAAAATTTTAACTGGCGCACTGGCAGTTGCCATGGTTGCATCTGTTCCGGGCATGAGCGCTATCAACGCAAAAGCTGATGATCAGGTTACCATCTCTCTGTACACCACCGTACCAGGCCATGATGAAGACTTCGAGAAATTCTGTGCAGATTTCATGGAAGCAAATCCGGACATCACTGTAAACTACATCGCTTACGACAGCAGTGAGAAACAGAAATGGATGACTCTGTACGCAAGTGGTGAGGCTCCCACCGTTTCCCTGATGGACGCTGTTGATATCCGTGAGAACATCGAGAACATGGCAGCTTACGATCTGGAGGGCGACGATTCCTGGATCAAAGATCAGGTAGACGACAGCAACCTGGCTATCTTCAAGGATGACAACGGCAGCGTTTACGGCGTACCGAACTCCGTACAGTCCATGGGTATCATCTACAACAAGACCACCATTGAGAAAGCAACCGGCGAAGAGTTCGATCCTTCCACCATCAAGAGCAATGCAGATCTGGATGCTCTGTGCCAGAAGATTCAGGACGGCGGCGTTTCCCCGATCATGTTCACCGGCGTTGACTGGTCTCTCGGATCTCACTTCCTGAGCCAGGTATTCAACGGAATCCAGGGTGATGAGGAAGCTCAGAAAGCTTTTGTTGAGGGCATCAAAGACGGTTCCATCGATCTGAAGACCAACGATGCATGGAACGGTGTTATGGACACCTTCGATATCATCGCTAAATACAACTACAACTCCAACGATCCGCTGGTAGGAAACACCGAGCTGGACGGCCAGGCTATGGCAAAAGGTGATGTAGCTATGTGGTTCATGGGTGACTGGGGATGGTCCTACCTTGAGGCAGTTGCAAATGCAGATGACGAGTACGGCATCATGCCCTGCCCGCTGACCGGTTCTGAGGATGATGCAGTCAACCAGGAGCTCGGCGTATTCCCGGCAAAAGGTTATTGCGTAGACGGCAGCCAGAACGACGAAGCACAGCAGGCAGCTGGTAAGAAACTGGTTGAGTACCTGACCATCGAGAGAGCACAGGATATGTCCGACGCTCTGAGCATCGCTCTTCCGTTCAAGAACGTAGACGTAACCGTAGCAAGCCCGCTGGCAAACGCTACTCAGGCTTATGTTGCTGACGGTAAAGTACAGAGCACCTACGCATTCAGCGCACTGCTTCCGTCCGATTTCTGGAGTGAGAATGGTGCAGTTATGCAGCAGTATCTGGTAGGCCAGATGGACAGAGATACAGCTGCTGACGCTATCCAGGCTTACTGGCAGGCACAGAACTAAGTACAGAGCTGCGAAGCAGTGCGGTACTTCGGTTGCATAAACGTATAAAAAAGACAACGAAGTCCTTTTGATGATTCTGAATGGAGATGGCGCTTCGTCATCTCCATTCTTAACTAAAAATAAGAAGGTACCGAAGGCATGCCCTGTGTAAATCCCGCGTTTTCGCCTGATGTTCCCTTGCACAGGGGAGGTTTTCGGTATCAGATGATTCCCGTCAACTATTACAACTTCGAGGTAAAAGTTCAATGAAAAAGAAGAAAAATGAGATTAAATTATTCTGCGAATTTGTAATCCCGCCGATGCTGATTTGGGCTTCTATCGTAGTGATTCCGCTGATCTACGGTATTTATCTGACCTTCACCAACTGGAACGGTCTGTCACCCAATTATGATCTGGTAGGTTTTTCCAACTACGCCGCAATCTTTACAGATAAAACCTTCCTGTCTTCTCTGTGGAAGACCTTTGTGTATGTATTTTTTGTTGTTGTGTTCAGTAATGTACTCGGACTGGCCTTGGCTCTGCTTCTGACCTACGGTATCAAGCTGCAGGGACTCTTCCGTACCTGCTTCTTCGCCGCAAATATGATCGGCGGTGTCGTAATGGGTTACATCTGGAACTACATCTTCTCCTTCGCACTGACCAAGGTCGGCGCTGTTACCGGCTGGGGACTTTTACAGAAATCCTGGCTGACCAGCCCGGGAACCGCACTGGTAGCCCTGATCGTTGTTGCCGTATGGCAGCTGAGCGGATATCTGATGGTTATCTATGTAGCAGGTCTGACCAACGTTTCCAAAGATATGCTGGAAGCAGCAAAGATCGACGGAGCAAACTCCAGACAGCTTCTCCGTTTCATCAAGATTCCGATGATCCGTTCTTCTATCACAATCTGTGTATTCATGGCAATTTCCAGAGCATTCATGTCCTTCGACGTGAACCTGACTCTGACAGCCGGCGGCCCCTTCAAGTCCACCGAGCTCTTAGCACTGAAAATTTACCAGACTGCATTCAGTAACTTCGATTATGGTAAAGGCCAGGCAGAGGCACTGGTACTCTTCGTTATCGTTGCTATTATTTCTCTGGTTCAGGTATCCGTATCCAAGAAAGGGGAGGTGCAGGCATAATGGAAGCAAAAAAGAAATCAAATACTGTCATCGTTTTCATCGTCGTGCTGTTACTGGCTGTATTCTTTATCATCCCGTTTTTCCTGGTTATCCTGAACAGCTTTAAGACTTCACCGGATTTCGTTGCAAACCCCTTCAGTCTTCCGACAAAGCTTCACACGGAAAACTATGAGACCGCCTTCAACACGATGAACTTCCTGAATTCCTTCAAGAATTCCATCATCATCTGTGTGATCGCAACCGGCGTCAGCGTTGTATTAAGCTCCATGAACGCTTACGTCCTTACCCGTAAAAAATGGAAAATCACCAAAGCCTTCTACATGATCCTCATCGCGGCTATGGTTGTTCCTTTCCAGGTAATCATGATCCCGCTGGTAAAACTCTACGGTTCAGGACTGGGACTGACCAACAACATCTGGCTGGTAACGTTCATCCATATCGGACTGAACATTCCGTCCCCGACCTTCCTTTACAGCGGCTTTATCACCGGTGTTCCGGTAGAACTGGATGAGGCTGCCCTGATCGATGGCGCTTCTCCTGAGAGAACTTTCTTCAGCATCATTTTCCCGCTGCTGAAACCGATTACCATGACAAACATTGTATTCGTTGCTCTTTCCATCTGGAATGACTACATCCTGGCAAGTACCCTGCTTTCTCTGAAAGAGGTAAAAACCCTGCCGCTGATGACTTACGCATTCCTGACTACCAAGTCCGCGGATTATGCTCCCATGATGGCTGGTCTGGTTCTGACCATGCTGCCGGTTATGATCCTTTATCTCTTCGGTCAGCGTTACATCATTGAGGGTATCGTGGCAGGAAGCGTGAAGGGCTGATGGAAAACTACAGGATTCGGAAAATCGACGCCCATACCTGGCAGCTGGAGGATCCTTTCCGTACCTACCTCTATTTAATAGAAGGTACGGAGAGGGCTGTCCTCATCGATGCGGGAAATGGTTTCAGCGGTTTGAAGGAAGTGATCGCTTCCCTCACTGACAAGCCTGTGAGCGTGGTTCTGACTCATGGCCATTTCGACCATACCGGCTGTGCCGGACTTTTTGAAAGTTGTTCCATTCACAGAGAGGATGTTTCTGTTCTGGAAGAAGGATTTGACAGAAAAGCAAGGGAACATCAGGTAAAACGGTTTGCGGAGCTTTTTGACGTACCGCTTTCCAAAGAAGAAGAGAGATATCTCATCGATGTGAAAAAGCCGGAAAAGCTTTCCTTCCTTTCCGGGGGCGACCGACTGGAGCTGGGCGGAAGGACGCTGGAGGTTATTGAGACTCCGGGCCATACGAGAGGCTGCATCTGCTTCCTCGACAGAGAGAATCAGTATCTCTTTGCCGGAGATACGGGCTGCAACCGTGAGATTCTGGTTTACTTTGATCACTCCGGCACCGTGAAGGACGTCATGGAATCCGATGAAAAACTTCTGGCGCTGAAAGATCAGTATAAAGAGATCTGGCCGGGCCATCACGAGTGTCCCATGGATGCCTCCATCATCGAGGACTACCGCCAGGCGGCAGAGACAATCTTGAAAAATCCCGGAATCGGAGAGAAGATTTCCCTGGATTCCGGTTACAAAATCCTGTATAATTACAAAACGATTGGAGTTTCTTATACGGAATCTCACATTTCCTGAGGGGGCCAGCAATGGCTCCCTTGCTTTATAAGGAGGTATCTTATGGTACAGAATCCGATTTTACGCGGTTTTCATCCGGATCCCAGCCTGCTCCGGGTGGGCGACGATTATTATCTGGCGACATCCACCTTTGAGTGGGCCCCCGGCGTCCGGATCTATCACTCGACGGACCTGAAACACTGGGACTATGTCACCTCTCCCCTGGACGATTACTCCAGGATGGACCTTCGGGGCCTCAAGGCTTCCGACGGCATCTGGGCTCCCTGCTTAAGCTGGGACGGAGAGTATTTCTACCTTATTTATACAGTGGTCCGCGACGCCCGGGAATTTCCCGTTATGGATACGCCCAACTACCTGATTCGCGCGAAGAAGCTCACCGGTTCCTGGTCCGATCCGGTCTACTTAAATTCCAGCGGTTTCGACCCCTCCCTCTTTCATGACGAGGACGGCAGAAAATGGCTGGTCAACATGGAGTGGGACTATCGGAAAATCCTTTCCGGGGAAAATCCCTTCACGGGCATTCTTCTCCAGGAGTACGATCCTGAGAAAAAAGCGCTGGTGGGCGAGGCGAAAAAGATCTTCACCGGTTCTCCCATCGGCGGCACGGAGGGGCCACACCTCTACCGCCACAACGGCTATTACTACCTCATGTGCGCCGAAGGCGGAACGGGTTGGTTCCATGCTGTGACGCTGGCCCGGAGCAGGGAACTTACCGGCCCCTATGAAATTTGCCCGCACAATCCGGTTCTGACCTCCTGGGAGGGCAGCCGTGATCCGAAAGAGATAGAAAAAGCGCTGGCGAAAAAAGACTTAGGAACCAGTTTCCTCAAGAAAGCCGGTCACGCGAGCCTTGTGGAAGGGCCTGACAATCGCTGGTTCCTGGCTCATCTCTGCGGCAGAAATCTTCCGGGAATGCTCTACTGCCCCCTGGGACGGGAGACTGCGATCCAGGAAGTGGTCTGGGAAAAAGGCTGGCTGAAACTGAAGGACGGCGGCAGTGCTCCAAAAGACTCCTTCCGGGCCATCGGAGATTCGGATGCGGAAGAGAAGAGAGAGCCACTGAAAAAAGGATATCATTTTCAGGATGAGAGCTTTCTGGAAGATTTCCAGACGCTCCGGGTTTTCTACCGGGATCTCGGGATGACGATCCACGAGAGAGAAGGGTATCTAAGGATCTACGGCCGGGACTCCATTTTCTCCCGCTATGAACAGGCCCTCCTTGCGAGACGCCAGATGGAGCTCTCCTTTGAGGCGGCCGTCCGCTTTGAGTTTGCACCGACCTCTTTCCAGCACGGAGCGGGCTTAAGTTACCGCTACGACGAGCGAAACCAGTATTACGCTTATGTGACCCTGGGAGACAAAGGAGTAGAACTGAACCTGCTGAGCGTGATCGCCGGAAAGACGGAGCTTCTGGCTTCCGAGCCGGTGAAGGGCCTGGCGGGCGGAGAACTCCCGGCCTACGAGCTCTCCGTCTCCGTGGAGGAGGATGCTGTCCAGTTCTTCTGGCTGGATGAGACGAGCGAAAAGCGGAAGCTGGGACCGACCCTTCATTCCTATATTCTCTCCGACGATTTCGCGGATGGTTTCACCGGAGCCTTCGTCGGCGTGGCCGTCCAGGACATGAAAGACCGGAAAAATTATGCGGATGTGGCCTGGTTTAAATATGAAGAAAGAGATGCAAAGTAGGCAAGTATCTGCTATAATGAAACCGTTTCCCGGGCTGTGAAAAAAAGCCCACAGACTGCAACTTTGAAAGGACATAAAAGATGAAAAGAGAGCTGAAAGAGTCTTTTGAAATACGGGTAGCCGGAACCGAGGACTGGTATTCCATGACCGTTCCGGGTTCCGCCATGGACACCCTTGTGAAGGCAGGCGTTCTGCCCGATCCCTACTATGGAGAGAACGAGTATCAGGTGCGGGAATTTTTCCGCAACGATTTTGACATCCGGGGTCATTTTACCGTAAGCCCGGAGGAGTTTAAAGCCGGTCATATGCTTCTGGTCTTCAACGGCATCGACACCGTGGCTGACCTTTATCTCAACGGTCACAAACTGGGCCACACAGAAAACATGCACCGCCGCTTTACTTTTGACATCAAAAAATATGCGAAAGAGGGAGACAACCTCCTGGAAATCCACCTTGCTTCCCCGCTGAACTTTATCGAGTCTTACAAACCCGCAAAAGGCCGCGAGATCCATATGTGCAACACCGGCACGATGCCGGGCAACCAGTATATCAGAAAACCCCACTGCATGTTTGGCTGGGACTGGGGTCCCCAGCTTCCGGATGCCGGCATTTTCCGTGAGATCGAGCTTGTGACCTACGAGAAAGCCCGCCTGATGGACACCCTGATTCGCCAGAAACACGAGGAAGGTCAGGTAACGCTGACGATGACCACCGATGTGGAAAAGGATGCGGACGCAAAGGTGAAGCTTACCTATGAGGTTATGGATCCTGACGGAAAACTTCTCTATCTGGGAGAGGATTCCAGCGTGAAAATCGAGGAGCCGAGACTCTGGTGGCCTCACGGAAGCGGAGAGCAGCCCCTTTATACGGTCCGCGTACTCATGGAGAGCGAGGGCGAGGAGGCCCAGGAGAAGCTTTACCGCATCGGTCTTCGTACGGTGACGGTTTCCAGAGAGGATGACGAGTGGGGCCAGGAATTTGCCATCACCGTCAACGGAAAGAAGATCTTCGCAAGAGGAGCTGACTATATCCCCGACGACTGTTATTATTCCAGACTGACCCGAGAGGTGTTTCTGCGAGATGTGCAGGCAGCAGTATTTGCCAATTTCAACTGCCTCCGGATCTGGGGTGGCGGCTATTATCCCGCCGATGAGTTCTACGATCTCTGCGATGAGTACGGTATTCTGCTCTGGCAGGATCTCATGTATGCCTGCAACATTTACGACCTCACCGAGTCCTTCAAGGAGAATATCGTGGAGGAGGCAAGGGACAACATCCTTCGTTTCCGGAACCATGCCAGCCTGGGCCTGATCTGCGGAAACAACGAGCTGGAATCCGCCTGGACCGACTGGACAGCCATGAAATGCCATGCGCCTTCTCTCAAGAGAGATTACCTCATTCAGTTCGAGTACCTTCTCGCCAACGTGGTGAAAGAGACCGCGCCGGATGCCTTCTACTGGCCCTCTTCCCCGTCCTCAGGCGGAAGCTTTGACAAGCCCAACGACGACAACCGCGGAGATGCTCACTACTGGGACGTATGGCACGGCCAGCTGCCCTTCAGCGAGTATCTGAACCACTATTTCCGTTTCTGCTCTGAGTTCGGTTTCCAGTCTCTGCCTTCCATCAAGACGATTGAGACCTTCACCGAGGAAAAAGACCGGAACCTCTTCTCCAAAGTCATGGAGAGCCATCAGAAGAACCCGGCAGCCAACGGAAAGATTCTCTATTATCTCTCCGAGACCTTCCGTTACCCGAGAGACCTCTCCGGCCTGACTTTCTTAAGTCAGATCCTTCAGGGTTACGCGATGAAGGTCGCTACCGAGCACTGGAGAAGAAACCGCGGCAGATGTATGGGAAGCATTTACTGGCAGTTCAACGACAACTGGCCTGTGGCTTCCTGGTCCAGCATGGATTATTACGGAAGATACAAGGCGCTTCACTATATGGCCCGCGTCTTCAACGAGGCCGTAGCGGGCAGCATCCGCAAAGAGGGAAATACCATGGGCTTCTGGATCTCCAACGAGAGCCTGAAAGAAGCCGCTGTGGAGGTAAAAGTAAGCCTTAAGGATCTGGATTTCAAGGTGCTCTATGAGGAGACCGTTTCCGGAACCGTGGCTCCGCTTTCCGCTGTGGACCTTCTCACGAAGGATTTTTCCGAGCTGATCGAGGGCCGCAGCGAGCAGGTCTTTGTCACCATGGAATACAAAGTTACCGACAAAGAGACCGGAAAAACTGAGGAGCGCTGCGAGTTTGAGACCTTCGTTCCCGTGAAACATCTGGAACTCAAGGACCCGGAGCTTACCGTTTCCTGCGCTGAGGACGGCACTGTGACGATCTCTGCCAAGAGCTTTGCTCCCTACTGCATGGTCGAGGGCGTTAACGAGGATATCATCTGGGACAGCAACGTCCTGGCTATGACAGACGGAAATGCGAAGGTCCTGCATCCGGTGAAAGGCGTTGTTCCGGGAGTGAAGCCGGAGATTCGCGTTTACGATGTATATCATACTTATGCATAAAAAAGAAGCTGGGGTCAAAAGATCTTTTGACTCCGGAAAAAGAGGACAGAAAGCTGTCCAGGATAAGAAAGGAGACATACACAAATGAGCTTCAGAAAGGATTTTGTATGGGGAGCGGCTACCGCTTCCTATCAGGTGGAAGGAGCCGCCTACGAGGACGGCAAGGGACTGAATATCTGGGATGTATTCTGCAAAGAGGATGGTCATGTCTATGAGCACCACACAGGCGATGTGGCCTGCGACCAGTATCACCGCTACAAAGAAGATGTGGCCATCATGAAGGAGCTGGGCCTGAAAGCCTATCGTTTTTCCGTAAACTGGGCCCGCATCCTGCCGGAAGGAATCGGGAAAGTCAATGAGAAAGGCCTCGCTTATTACGATAACCTCGTAAACTGCCTGATCGAGAACGGTATTGAGCCCTATATGACTCTCTATCACTGGGATCTTCCCTACGCCCTTCATCAGAAAGGCGGCTGGCTGAATCCTCAGTCTCCGGAATGGTTCTATGAGTATGCAAAGCTGATGGCCGCTCATTTTTCTGACCGTGTCAGCCATTTCTTCACCTTCAACGAGCCCCAGTGTACCGTCGGCCTGGGCTATGTGACCGGCGAGCATGCACCGGGACTGAAAGTTGGCCCTTATGATTACTTCAGTATCTGGCACAACGTTCTGAAGGCTCATGGTCGCGGCGTACAGGCCATCCGTGAGGCAGCAGTCCGCCCGGTGGAAATCGGAATGGCTCCCTGCGGCGCCCTCTATTATCCGGCAACCGATTCCAAGGAGGATATCGAGGCAGCGAGAAAAGCAAACTTCTCCCTTCCCGAGGCAGATATCCGTGCAGCAAGCTGGGATGTGGCCTTCTGTGCCGATCCGGTTTTCTTAGGCCAGTATCCGGAGGATATCATGAAGAGCTTCGGCCAGTATTTCCCGAAAAATGCGGAGAAGGATCTGGAGCTGATTTCCCAGCCGCTGGATTTCTACGGACAGAACATCTACAACGCCGTACCGGTACGGGCAGATGAAAACGGCAATCCGGTCCGTGTGGACCGTTATCCGGGCTTCCCGAAGACCGCCATCCAGTGGCCGGTGACTCCGGAAGTTCTCTACTGGGCTCCGAAATTCCTCTATGAGCGTTACCAGAAACCTTTCTATGTGACCGAGAACGGCATGTCCTCCCATGACTGGGTATCCCTGGACGGAAAGGTTCATGACGCGAGCCGTGTGGACTTCATGCACCGCTACTTAAGAGAGTTCAAAAAAGCAGCCGCCGACGGCGTAGACCTTCGCGGTTACTTTGCCTGGTCCCTCATGGACAACTTTGAGTGGGCCTACGGCTACTCCGAGCGTTTCGGCATGGTCTATGTAGACTACCAGACCCAGAAACGCACCGTGAAAGATTCCGGTCTCTTCTATAAAAATGTGATCGCTTCCAACGGAGAGATTCTGTAAGATTTAAAGAGACAGCCTGCGGCAAGAATGAGTTTGCGGCGGGCTGTCTTTTTTTGAAAAAATTGCGTGAAAAATTGCAAAAAACATGTTATGATATATATAAGCATTTTATTTCTAAACATTTCTTTGTGAGACACTCTCATTTCTTTATTCGCTGCGTTCGCAGTCTTAGAAATTTCCAATGCGAGAACAGACAAACAAAAACAGAGGAGACTTCTGAGGCAGAAAAGCAGAGCCTCCTCGGCACAGCAGAAGCAGAAAACTTCTGATGTAGAGAAAATAGCAGGCTATTCAAAGATTCAGTGGTCAGAATCCTTTCGGAAGGAGGCAAAAACAATGACAGGTTTTGGGGAGATGATTTTTCAGAATGGAATGGAGCAGGGCGAAAAGTCCATCGTAGAATACATGATGAAAACGGGGAAATATTCGCTGGAGGAGATTTCTGCCATCACAGGGGTTTCCATGGAGACCGTGGAAAAAATCTCCACGGGACAGGTATATGGGTCGGAACCCCGAGATTAACAAAAATTTAACAAAAAATCCATTTCTTCTGCTTGACAGCGGAAAAATCAAGTGCTATAACATAGCAAGAACAAAAGAAGCAGGGAACAATAGATTATTCAGGAATTCGGAAAACGATTTCCTGATGATTTTTTTGAGCCTACAGGTTTACACTGGGGAGGGTGGAACCTGAGTTGGAAGCTTCCGGTTCGATAACCATGATAAGCGGCAGACACGGGAAGGCTTAGCGTATCTGCCTTGACATATATTTGCGGTGCCAGAGAGCAGCAGCATGGTGCAGGACTACGGGCATTGCTATTATTACGAAGGAAGGACATTACAATGGTTAAGAAACTGATACTGGTTACTTCTCCGCCCGCATGCGGAAAAACTTACATTTCAAAAGCACTTGCAGCACGTCTGGAGCATGTAGTATATCTGGATAAAGATACGCTCATCACCCTTTCCAAGCAGATTTTTAAAGTGGCGAATCAGCCCTACAACCGCAGCAGCCAGTTCTTCGAGGACAACATCCGCGATTACGAGTATGACTGTGTTGTGGATCTGGCTCTGGAAGCTCTGGATTATGAGGACAAGGTGCTGATCAATGCTCCCTTTACCCGCGAGATCCGCGATATGGACTACATCAAAGGCCTGGAGAAAAAGCTCGCTGAGAAAAACGCCACCCTCGTGGTTGTCTGGGTTGAGACCTCTCCGGAGATCGTTCATAAGCGCATGATCGACAGAAACTCTGACAGAGATACCTGGAAGCTGGAGCACTGGGATGAGTACATCGCAGGCTGTAACTTTGAGATTCCGGAGAATCTCAAACGTCCGGGAGCCAAAGATTCCCTTATTATCTTTAAGAATAACAATGAGAAAGAATTTGAGAATTCCATGAAGAAATGTGTTTCCATTCTGGATGAAACCATGAACGAGGATTCCCTTCAGCAGGTAGGCTGAATTATTTGAAAAAATATATACCCCGGAACTGTGGCTGAGAAAGCTACAGTTCCGGGGTTTTCTTGTTAACAGGAAAATCCATTGGAATTACTTGTTACACAAAAAAATCCGAGCAGGATCGCATTGCGCCGGAGAGTCCTGCAAATAAGACTTTTTATCCGAAAGCAGGAGCGAAAAGTTCCTTCAGAAAACTGGGTGACGCAGACCAAAAACTGTGTTACACTGACAGCACGATGCGAAATTGCACAGGCGGCCTTGTATTAAAACGATTTGCAGGGACTGCCAATATCATAACGCCGCCGGAAAAACGATGGACGGAAAGCGAGGATCATATGAAGACAACCGTACACATCATCTCTCATTCCCACTGGGACCGGGAGTGGTATTTACCTTTTGAGAAACACAGAGTCAAACTCATCGAACTGATGGATAACGCCATGGAGCTTTTTGAAAAGGATGAGCGTTACCGGAATTTCCATCTGGACGGGCAGACCATCGTTCTGGACGACTATCTGGAGATCCACCCGGAGAACCGGGAAAAACTGAAAAAATATGTGCAGGAAGGCCGTTTCCATGTGGGCCCCTGGTACATCCTTCAGGATGAGTTCCTGACCAGCGGTGAGGCGGCCGTGCGAAACCTCCTCACCGGCATGCGGGAGGCGAAAGAGTTCGGCGGCCTCTGCCCGGTGGGCTATTTCCCGGATGCCTTCGGAAACGCAGGTCAGATGCCCCAGCTTCTCAAGCAGGCCGGCATGAAGGCGGTGGCTTTCGGTCGCGGCGTGAAGCCTGTGGGATTTAATAATGAAGCGAAAGAGGGCGGAGCTTACGAATCCACCTATTCCGAGATGAACTGGGAGTCCATGGACGGCAGCGGCCTTCTGGGCATCCTCTTCGCCAACTGGTACAACAATGGGGCGGAGATTCCCGTGGAGCCGGAGGAGGCGAAGGAATACTGGGATCAGCGCTTCAAGGCGGCGAAGCACTTTGCCGGAACCAGCCAGCTTCTCTTCATGAACGGCTGCGACCATCAGCCTGTGCAGAAGGATCTGGGAGACGCCATCGAGACGGCCCGGAAACTCTATCCCGATATCGATTTTATCCATTCCGATTTTGAGACCTACGTTCAGGCAGTAGAAAAGGATCTGGAAGAAAATCCCACAAACAGTCTTTCCACGGTCCGCGGCGAGCTCACGAGCCAGGAAACCGACGGCTTCTGGACTCTGGTAAACACCTGCTCCTCCCATGTGGAATTGAAAAAAGAGAACCGCCGGGGCGAGGCTGCCCTCGAAAAAGAGGCGGAGCCCCTGGCAGCTCTGGCGGCCCTGGCCGGTAAGGAATATCCCGAGGATCTTCTGCGCTACAGCTGGAAAAAGCTCATGCAGAACCATCCTCATGACAGCATCTGCGGCTGCAGTGTGGACGCGGACAACGACGAGATGAAGACCCGTTTCGACAAGAGCCGCCAGGTGGCCGAGACCGTGACGGAGGAGAGCGCGAAATATCTGGCAGATCAGATCGATACGGAAAACGCCGGAGGCCTTCCTTTTATTGTCTTCAATCCCAGCGGCTGGGAGCGCAGCGGCCTCGTGGAAGCCATTCTTGACTATGAGCTGGATTACGACCGTTTCATCTGGAATGGCTATGACCGGATGAAGGCTCTGTCCCTTCCGGAATTTGTCCTGAAAGACGCCGATGGAAACGAGATCCCGGCGAAGGTGGAGGATCTGGGCGCGAATTTTGGTTACTTCCTGCCGGACGACCGTTTCCGCGAGCCCTACATGGCAAGACAGCTTCGCGTGACCTTCGAGGCGGAGAAGGTTCCGGCTCTGGGGCATCGCCTCTATCAGCTGAAGAAAGCCGCGCCGACGAAAGAGAAGACCAGCCTCGTCACCGGCGAAAACACGATGGAAAATGCCTTCCTCAAAGTAGAAATTCTGAAAGACGGCACCTACACCCTGACGGAGAAAAATTCCGGCAGAACCTACGGTCCGCTGGGCTATTTTGAGGACACCGGGGACATCGGAAACGAGTACCTCTATGTGCAGCCGAAAAACACGACTCCCATTGTGACCAAGGGCACTCCGGCGAAGATCACGCTGGAGGAGGATCTGCCGTACCGGGCTGTTTACCGCATCGAAAGCCGCGTCGAGATTCCGGAAAGCGCCGATGAGACTCTGGCTGAGGAGCGGAGACGCTGCAGCGACTTCTTCGGAAGAAAAGCAGGCCGCAGCGAAAAAACGGTGCCCCTCGTTCTCACCACAAAGCTTTCCCTTGAGAAGAACGGAAAAGGCGTCAGTGCCGAGACTACCTTCGAGAATCTGGCCAAAGATCATCGGGTACGGGTGATTCTGCCCACCGGTCTTGCCACGGAGCAGCACTTCGCAGACTGCCCCTTCGAGCTTGTGAAACGGAACAATCATCACAGTGCCGGGTGGAAAAATTCCAGCGGCTGTGAGCATCAGCAGCGTTTCACAGCTATGGAGGATGAGAAGGGCGGCCTTCTCGCAGCAAACTTCGGCCTCTATGAGTACGAGATCCTGCCGGAAAAAGACAATGCCATCGCCATCACCCTGCTTCGGGCTGTGGGAGAGATGGGAGACTGGGGCGTGTTCCCGACGCCGAAGGCCCAGCTTCCGGGAACTCATACCGCCCGCTATGGAATTTACCCCTTTGAAAAAGGAAAGCTCTATGAGACGATAAAAGAGGGAGCACAGTTCCAGACGAGCCTTCTGGCGGTCGTGACCGACGCCCACAAAGGCAGCCTTCCCGCAGAATACAGCAATCTCAGCTGGAGCGGAGAAGGAATCGAGCTCACCGCCCTCAAGGCAAGAGAGAGCGAGAGGATGCCTGAGGGAGAAAACGATCTGGTTCTCCGTTTCGTCAACCACAGCGATAAGCCCCAGCGCCTCACTGTGACGAAGCCGGCCTGGGCAGAAAAAGCTTTCCTGAGTAACGTCATCGAGGAAGAGCTCGAAAGACTCCCGGAAACGGAATCCACCGGCGAAATTTCCGCCTACAAACATACCCTCCGCCCATACGAGATCCTGACCCTGATCCTGCGCCGGTAACTATTCAGAGCCTCAACTCGATTCCACTGCGCTTCATCTCGTTGTGGCTTCTCGCCAAATAGATTTCCAGAAAAAAGTGTTCGTTCATGCAGGCATGACTCACACTTTTCCTGAAAATCTGCTTGGCTCTGAATAGTTACAAAAAAATCCCGTCAATTTGACGGGATTTTTTCATACCATATATTACTCTGCTTTTTTCATCTCAAATACAAGAGCGATCGGAGCGGTACCCTGACGGTATCCTGCCGGAACGGTCAGAGTCAGGCCGCCCTCAGTCTCGGTGAAGGAAACTTCTTTTCCGCTGTCCAGCATATGGATCTCGGAGATCTTTCCGGTGTAGGGAACGAAGATTCTGGACTCCACGGATTCCTGAGCTACCGGATAGAGACGGATCGCATAGACCTTGTCACCCTTCTGAGTGAAGGACAGGTTTCCGCTCTGGTACGGAGCACAGATTCTGGTTCCGTAGATGGCCTCGCCGTAGGTCTTCATCCACTGACCGAAACCAAAGAGGCTCTCTCTGGCGTCAACCGGGATACGGCCGTCGGGCTGCGGGCTTACGTTGAGGGCCATATTTCCACCCTTGGCAACGATGTTCACAAGGAGGTTGACCAGCTCACGGGGAGTTTTGTAGCGGTCGCCGTACTCGTAGGTGAAATCAGCGCCCAGAGTCAGGCAGCTCTCCCAGGGCACGAATAAGGGCTCCTCAGGAATGCAGAGCTCCGGTGTCACATAGTTCTCGTAGGGGCCTCCGATGGTACGGTCGACGGAGAGAACCCAGGGCTGAATTTTTCTGGCTTCATCCACGATGCCGCCGAGATCGATGTCCTGGCCGTTATCCTTGCATACCCAGCCGGCGTCGAACCAGAGGATATCGAGTTTTCCGTAGTTCTTGCAGAGCTCCAGAACCTGATTCTTCGTGAACTCCTGGAAACGGCTCCACATTTCCGGATGATCCTTGGGATCATAGGAAGGTCCGCGGGAAGTCAGGCCGTCTTTGCGAAGCTCCGGATTCCAGTAATCCTGACAGTGCCAGTCTGCTTTGGAGAAGTAAGCGCCGATGCCGATGCCTTTCTCACGGAAAGCGTCGAACATGGATTTTACGATATCCGCATGCTCGTTCTCGTGGAAGGGGCAGTCCTCAGCGGTAACTTTGTAATCGGTGTAGGCGGTATCCCAGAGACAGAAACCGTCGTGGTGCTTCGTGGTCAGAAGAAGATAGCGGAAACCGCAGTCCTCAGCCATCTGTGCCCACTCCTCCGGCTGGAAACGCACGGGGTTGAAGGATTTGTTCAGACCGAAATACTGTTTCTTGAAAGTCTCTCCGTCGTCGGTCCAGTTGACCTGGTGGCGGGACCAGTCAGCATCCTTGTCGCTTAAAGCCCAGGAAGCAACCATGCCCAGCTCACAGTAAAGACCCCAGTGCATCATGAGGGCCAGCTTCTGATCCTGGAACCATTCCAGCTTCTCCTGAAGGATCGGCTCCTCGGGACGGCAGTAGGTCTCGGCAGCGCTGTAGTTATGGACACCCTGAACGACGATGTCCTGCTCTTTTTCTTCGGTGTTCTCGGTTGTACTCATTTTCGTAAACTCCTTTACACATCATATTTTCAGGTAAAGCTTTCCGCGGAAATGGCGGAAAGCGAGTCACTTGCATCATAGCATAGATGTGTTAAAAAGTCATTCACTATTTTCAAAAATATGTTCAATTATTTTGCCCTATGTTCATTAGAATGTTCAAAAAACGGAAAAATTTCTCGCGTCTGACATTTTTTTACTTTTTTCAGTGACGGATAGTTTTAAATATGTTAGAATAAAACCTTGATGTGGAGCGGAGCAGGTTTCGCCTCGAAAACAAACAGGCAGAATAGGTGGACGAAAGTTATTCAGATAAAAACAGGTAAAGGAAAGAGAGCATGGGTTTGCGTAAAAAGATTTTAATAGTAGAGGATAATGAATTTAACCGGGCACTTCTGGTGGAGATCCTGTCTTCTCAATATGAAACTCTGGAGGCAGAGAACGGAAAAGTCGGCCTGGAGATCCTGGAAAGAGAGAAAGAAGCGGTATCTTTAATTCTTCTGGATATCGTGATGCCGGTGATGAATGGGTATGAGTTCCTGGATGCATTGAAAGCAAATCCGGCAATCGCGTCCATTCCGGTTATTGTCACGACCCAGAATGAGGGAGAAAATGACGAGATTGCAGCTCTGGAGTGCGGCGCTTCGGATTTCGTGGCCAAGCCCTATAAGGCGAAGGTGATCCTCCGGCGTGTGGCCAGCATCATCCATCTGAGGGAAAATGCGACGATGCTCAACCTTTTCCAGAAGGACCGGACCACCGGGCTTCTCAGCAAGGAATATTTCTGTCAGCAGGCGGAGAAAATCCTTCGCTCCAATCCGGACAAAACTTACGATATCATCTGTTCGGATGTGGAGAATTTCAAGCTGATCAATGATGCCTTCGGCATGCAGGGCGGAAACAAAGTGCTGAAGACCATGGGCGGGATCTGTCAGAAGTCCACGGATACCTTAGGTGGTATCTGCAGCCGTTTCCATGCGGATCAGTTTGTCAGCATGATTGAGCATACGGAAGGATACAGTGACGAACTGTATGAGGCTCTGACGGCAGAGACCAGGGAAAAATGCGGCATCAGCAACATCGTCATCAAGTGGGGTATCTATCAGACCGGAGACCGGAAGATTTCCGTGGAGCAGATGTACGACTGGGCGCTCCAGGGGGCGAGAAGCATCAAGGGCCAGTACGGCCGGTATTATGCCTTCTATGATGATAAGCTTAGAAGTGAGATGCTTCGGGATCAGGCAATCCTGGACTGCATGGAGGAGGCGCTGGAGCAGGGACAGTTCCAGGTGAAGCTCCAGCCGAAATACAAGGCGGCCGGAGGCCTTTTCACCGATGCCGAGGCTCTGGTGCGCTGGTGTCATCCGGAATGGGGCATGCAGTCCCCAGCGGTTTTCATCCCGCTTTTTGAGAGAAACGGCTTCATCACCAAGCTGGACCAGTGTGTGTGGGAAAAGGTCTGCCAGCTGATGCAGCAGTGGGACAAAGATGGCCTGGAGCCCGTCAATATCTCGATCAACGTTTCCAGGGCCGACGTTTATAATGTAAATCTTGTGGATACCCTGCTGGATCTGGTGAAGCGTTACAATATCGCGCCAAAAAGACTCCATCTGGAGATCACAGAGTCCGTGTACACGGAAAGCCCGGAGGACATTATCCAGAACGTAACCAGACTGAGGGAAAAAGGTTTCGTTGTGGAGATGGACGATTTCGGAAGCGGTTATTCTTCCTTAAATATGCTGAACCGGATGCCGATGGATATCCTGAAGCTCGATATGCAGTTTATCCGGACGGAGATGGAGATGCCCGAAAGCCGCAGAACCCTACGCTATATCATCGGTCTGGCTCACTGGCTGAATCTAAGCGTTGTTGCCGAGGGCGTGGAAACGAAGGAGCAGCTGGAGCATTTACGAAATCTGGGCTGCGATTATATTCAGGGTTATTATCTCGCGAAGCCCATGGATCCGGCTGATTTTGAGGAGCTGTTTCGTCAGCAGATCCCCGAGCAGGAGAAAAAGGACCAGACTTTCCAGCTCATCGGCGAGAAAAAGGAGAAAAAAGGCATCCTTCTTCTGGTGGATAACCGGGAAGAGAAGAGGCAGCAGCTGGAAAAGCTTTTTGAAGACAGTTATGAACTGGTGACTGCTGTCAACGAGGCAGAAGTTTTGCGGAATATAGAGGGCTTTGGAAACCGGATTTCCGCCTTCCTCGTCAGCATGGCAGCTGTCCGCGAACGGGACAACTCCGTATGGAAGAGCATCCAGCGGGAAAAGAAGGTCTGGAAGACGCCGGTTCTCGTCATGGGAGATGAGAATGAGCATACGGAGGAGGAAGCGCTGGAGATGGGGGCGGACGATTTTGTCTTCGATACCCGGCTGGGCAGAAGTTTCCGTCTCCGTGTGGAGAAGATGCTCCGCAGAGAGCGGGCAGACGAGACCTATCTCAACAATAAGGCCCGGGAGAATCAGTTCAAGGAGCACCAGGTGGAAGAAGGGCTCAACAAACAGGGCCGTTACTCCACGGACTATCGGATGAAGAAGAAGGACGGCACCTATATCTGGATTCATGATACGGGCTGCTGTATCGAGACCGAGGACGGCCGGGAGGGCCGGATGGCGGTCTGCATGGATATCACCGAGGATAAGAAGCGGGAACAGAAGGAGAAAGAGCTCTACGAAAAGGAACTGAGCTATTTTACGCTTCTTCCCTTCTCTGAGGGCGGCGCTCAGGGCCGCATCAACCTCACTGCGGACCGGATGGAGAGCTGTGTCATGACCGCTGACGTGGTTCCGGCCAAGGTTGGCGAGAGCTTCGAGACCACGATGGAGCATTTTGCAGACTCGGCTGTGGATCCGGCGGACCGCATGAGAGTGCGTCAGATCATGCAGCGGGAAAAAGTTCTCGAGAGCTTTTACACCGGCAAGCAGGACTACCATTTTGAGTTCCAGCGGAGAAGAGACAACAATACGGTCTTTTACGGAAGCACCGATTTCCGCCTCTGTCTGAATCCGGAGGGCGGCGATGTGATCTGCTTCTTCTACACGCTGAATGTGACCGAGCAGAAGGCGCAGGAGCTTCTTTTCCGCAAAGTGACGGAGATGGAGTACGACCTGATCTGCGACATCGATCTCAAGACCGGACGGCATCGCGTTGTGGCAGTCAGTGACCAGTGTAAGGAAAATGCCTTGAGCGGAGGCGTTTTCGCCGATGAGATCTGGAAGGTGGCTGACCGTTTCATGGACGAGGAGAATCGGAGTATTTATCTTAAGAATCTGTCGCCTGACAACATCCGCAAGCAGCTGGAACATCAGGAGAGCTACAGTTTCCTTCTGGAGATGACCGATGAAAAAGGCATCCGCCGGACGAAAAAGTATCAGCTCTTTTATATTTCCAGGGAGCTGGAGCGTGTGGGCATGTCCCGCGTGGACGTGACCGACGTGGCGGTACAGGAAAACAGCCGGCGGCAGGAGCTGGCTGCGGCTCTCGAAGCAGCGGAGCTGGCCAACGCGGCGAAATCCGACTTCCTGTCCCGGATGAGCCACGAGATCCGTACCCCGATGAACGCGATCATTGGCATGAGCGCCATCGCGGCCCAGTCCCTCGGCAAAGACGAGGTTGTGGCGGACTGTATTTACGAGGAGAAACAGTACGGGAAAAAAAGCAGGCAGGGATACAATTTTACCAAGCTGAAAACCCTCGTTGTGGACGACGATGTAGCAGTCTGTGAGAGCACCGTGGCAACCCTTCACGATATGGGCGTCACCGCCGAGTGGGTGGACAGCGGCCAGAAAGCCGTGGAACGGGTGAAATTTTACCGGAAAGAGCACAAGGATTACGATATGATCCTGATCGACTGGAAAATGCCCGGCATGGACGGCATCGAGACCGCCAGAGAAATCCGCAAGGTTGTGGGCGCTGACGTGACGATCATCATTATGACGGCCTATGACTGGGCCAGCATTGAGCAGGAGGCCAAGCTGGCCGGCGTTAACCTCCTGATGAACAAGCCGATGTTCCGTTCTTCCCTGATTTCCGCCTTCAATCAGGCCCTGGGAATCAAGGAAGCGGAAAAAGAAGAACCGGAGGAGGAAGAATTTGATCTTTCCGGCAAGCGTATCCTTTTGGCGGAGGACAACGCCATCAATACTGAGGTAGCCCAGCTTCTCTTAAAGAGCAAGGGAGCGGACGTGGATGTGGCAGAGAATGGCCTTCGGGCTCTTGAAAAATTGGCCAAATCCGAGGAAGGCTACTATGACGCGATTCTTATGGATATCCGCATGCCGATCATGGACGGCCTCACAGCATCCAGAAGCATCCGGAACCTGAGTAATAAAGATGCGGCAAACATTCCCATCATTGCCATGACGGCCAACGCCTTCGACGACGACGTGTACAAGAGTAAGGCGGCCGGAATGAATGCCCACCTGGCGAAACCTATCGACCCCAAGCGGCTGTTCCGCACACTGGTGGAACTGATCCGCAGCCACGAGCAGAATCCGGGAGAAATGACCTGGAGCGGCAGATATTGATAAAGGAAGGGAATGTGAAGATGACAGCAAAAGAATTTTATGAAACCATCGGACAGAATTATGAAGAGGTACTGGAGCGCTTGGCAGGCAGCGAGGCTCTGGTTTTACGGTTCCTGAAGAAATTCAGCACGGATAAAACCTTCAGTGAGCTGGAGAAGGCTATGGAGGCCAGGGATATTGAGATGATCTTCCGCCAGTCCCATACCCTCAAGGGCGTGGCTGCCAATCTGGGACTGAAGCCCCTCTTCGAGCACACCCAGGTTCTCGTGGAGATCACACGTCACGGCGGTAGCGAGGGCATCGATGAAGCCTTTGAGAAGATCAAGAAGGATTATGAGGAAATCATCCGTCTGATCGCAGAGGTGGAATAAGCGTAAAAAAAGGAGACACCGGGACAGAGGATGGATTGTTTCCGGTGTCTTTTCTTATGAAAAAGCAACTTCTTGGGGGAATATGTATGAACAAAGAAAAAGCCATAAGGCAGAATCAGAAGCTGCGATTAGGCTCCAAGACCTTCCGTTCGATTTTCAAATCGATCCTGATGCTTCTGCCGGTCTCCATCATAATCATCGTCGCCGCTGAGGTGGCGTCCCTGCATATGATGGACCGGCTGGCTGAGGACTTTGAGAGCCGGACGGTCAGCAGGGTCTTAAACCAGGTGGACCAGGATTTCCAGCAGGCCTACATGGTTACGACGAAGCTCAAGTCCGACGAGACGATCCTTTCCTATGTGAGAAAATCTGAGCGGAATTACTACAGCGAGTGGGAGGTTTTCGACCGGCTCCGGGCGATCATTTCCGGCTATAATAATATAGAAGAACTCTATCTCTATTTTCCGGGATATGAATATGTGATTTCCAGCTCAAACGGCGGAAAAGAGAGCAAAAATTTCCAGGCGGACAAATATGCCTGCAGCTACGACGAATGGCTGGAGGCCCTGAACAGCGGTATTATGGGCCATTTTCAGACGATTAAAGGCGCGGACGGAGAGCAGAAAAATATCATCTCCACCCAGCCGAGCAATACGGGAAGCCTCAATACGGCCAGAGCGGTGGTGGTGCTGAGCAACGATTATCTGGAGGACCTGCTGAAAGGTCTGAGCCTTCGCGGCGGCGAGGAAGCTTTCGTGTTCTCCGATAACGGCCTGGTCATCGGAACCCTCTCGGGTCAGGGCGACGAGCTGGCGCTGGAGCTCCAGAACTGCCAGGAAAATAATATTTCCGAGATTCAGATCGGGGAAAAAGGCTACAAGCTCTCCTTTTCCCGGTCGGCGAAGACAGGTCTTACCCTGGTCTATGCGACGCTGAAGGGTGTCAGCTATTCGGCCACGGCTTTTGCCAAGGGCTTCGGCATCACCCTTTCCGTTCTGGGAGCGGCGCTTCTCGTGATCCTGTCCTTCCTGGTGGCCAAGCGGAACTATCTGCCGATCCAGTATCTTCTCAATACCGTAAAAGCTTCGGATCAGGAGCTGGAACAGAGCGGGGTTATGGATGAGCTGGGAGATCTGGAGATCTATGTGAAAAAGACGATCCGGACCCGGCAGGAGATGAACGAAAAAATCCGCCAGTACGAGGCGAATATGAAGGAGCTTCACCTGGGACAGCTTCTCTTCCAGGGCAGTCTGCCTGAGACGGAAGAGCTGAAACAGGAGCTGGGCTTTGGCGGCGGCTTTTATGCGGTGCTTCTCTGCGTCTTCGAGGAGACAGAAGTGGACAGTGAGGCTCTGGAGACTGTGGTACAGGAGGCTGATAAGCGGGAGATCCTTATGGAGTACATCCAGGAATGTTTCCCGGAGCTTAAGCAGTTCTATGTGCTGGAAGGAAAGGACGGCTTCTTCTGTGTGCTGAACGGGGACAGTGAGACGGGCGAGAGCTTCCGCCAGCTGCTTTCCGGGGAGCGTGACCGGATGAAAGAGATCCTGGCCGAGGAGGAGAAGATCTTCTGCAACTGCTACCTAAGCGAGAGCGGCCAGAGCCTGGAGGCAGTTCATAAGGGCTACGAGGAAGTACGGCTTAAATTTGTCAACAAAGAGATTCAGGATAAGACAGAAGAAAATGAGATCTGCTCGATTGACCGGATCATGGAGATCATCCGGAAAAATCTTTCCGATGAGAACCTCTCGGTCAACGGCATCGCGGAGCAGGTGGGCGTGACCCCATCCCATCTCTCCAGATATTTCAAACATCAGATGGGCGCCGGCGTGCTGGAGTACATCCATCAGAGCCGTGTGGAGTTGGCCAAGGATATGCTGAAAAATTCCCCGGAGGTCAAGATCCGGGATGTGGCAGTGAGAAGCGGTTTCTGCAATATCACCACCTTTATCCGGGTGTTCAAGAAGTATGAGGGCATGACGCCGGGCCAGTACCGGGAGAGTCTGGGGGCAAAAACAGAGGTCTGAAGCAGCCTTGTCAGTTTGCACAAAAGAGTGAATTTTTACCCGGGTAAGCCGGTCAGAACAGCAAAAAGAGAGAATATCGGGATGATCAATTTCTGATATTCTCCTTTTTTATGTCAGAAATTGTTGACAATCTGGCAAAAATACGCCATCTGGCTGTAGAAAGTGCATAAAATAATATAAGGAAAAAACAGGGGAATTCGGCAAAAAATCAGGACGCCCGGAAGAAAATGAAAGTAAAAACGAGAGCTTTTAGCAAAAATGCTCTATAAAACGTATTCAAAAAGTGATAAAACTGTGCAAAATGTGTTTATTTACGAATGAGAACAGAAAATGCTATAGTGGACTCACCAACAAACAGGGCGGCTCGAACAAAAAGGAGCCGAAAATGAAAAGGAGGAAGTTATTATGGTAAGAAGAAAGAAAGTCACCGCCAGCGTACTGGCAGCTCTCATGGCAGTAGGAAGCCTTGCAGGAACAGTTTCCGCAGATCCGTGTCCGAGAAACGAGCAGGGGTATCCGGATCTCGGCGGGGAGACCATAACGATCTGGTTTAATATGACCAGCAACAACGCACAGGCTACCAGTGATATGGGTGAGTACCATGTGATCAAAGACATTGAGGAAAAGTTCAATTGCAAATTTGAGTTCATCCATCCGCCGGTAGGTCAGGCACAAGACAACTTCACAATTATGATGGCTGACTCCACTCTCCCGGATATGATCTTCTGCGGCGGTATCGATAGCTACTATCCCGGCGGTGTTGAGATGGCATACGCAGACGGCGTTCTCTTTGATTATACCGATTATATCGGAGAAGAGTACACCCCGAACTTCTACAACCTTATTAAAGATGATGAGTTCCTGAAAAAGGCCGTTACCGATGACGAAGGCCGTATCATCCGTCTGGGCGCTAAGATCTGCGGAAGCGAAGAAGCAGACCTGACCTTCACCGGCCCCCTGATCCGGAAAGATTATCTGGAAGCAACCGGCATGGACGTTCCGACCACCATTGATCAGTGGACAGCTCTGTTCCAGGCTATGAAAGACAACGGCGTTGAGTACCCGCTGGCTGTTCATGCTTCCGGCGGAAACGACTTAGGCCCGCTGTTCACCACCAACATGTTCTCTTCCGCTTACGGCGTTGCAGCGAATGACTACTATATTAAAGATGACGGAACCGTTGCTTTCGGACCTTACGAGGATTCCTACAAAGATTACCTGACTCTGTTAAATCAGTGGTATGAGGCTGGTTACATCAATCCGGACTTCACAACTCAGACCGAGAACGACATCATGTCCCTTGATTCCTCCGACAGAGTAGGAACCGCTATGACTCACCTTTACACCTACGGAACTACCTATTATGTAACCACTGAGAGCGAAGATGAGAGCAAAGCTCTGATCGCGGCTCCGGCTCCCGTACTGAACGAGGGTGACACTCAGGCAGCACTTCGCAGCAGCAGCAGAAGCCTGGGCGACTACAAATACATCACCGCAGACTGCAAGAACGTAGAAGCCTGCATCGCTCTTCTGGATGCTCTGTATCTGGATGACATCGACCTTGAGCTGGCAAACGGCGAAGAGGGCGTTGGCTATCATATGGAAGATGGTGTTCCTGTAATCAACGCTATGGCAAGTGACGCTTCCACCGATGAGCTCCTTGGCGCAGCTCCGCAGCAGTGGCACACCTTCGAAGATGCTGACCTCAACTACATCCTGACCAAGAAATACAACAAAGGCTGCCAGCCGGATGCGCTGACCCTCTGGAAAGAGCAGGGAACTTCCCAGACTCTGTCTAACTTCATCCTCTACAACACTGAAGAGGCTGAGACCAGAAGCTCCTATCAGGCAGACGTTGATACCTATGTAAAAGAGAGCCTGCTGAAATTCGTTATGGGCAAAGAGCCTCTCGACAACTTCGAGACCTTCCAGCAGAATCTGAAAGACATGCACATTGAAGACCTGATCGCTGTTGAGCAGGCTGCACTGGATCGTTACAACGCAAGATAAGAAAAAGGGGGCGCTGATGTCATGAAATCCAGTCGGAAAAAGAAAGCAGAACCGCTTTCTCAGAGACTTAAAACAGATTTTCAGAAGAACTGGCTGTTGTATGTGATGCTATTGCCGGTACTGATCTATCTGATCATCTTCTGTTACGCCCCGATGTACGGAGTTATCATCGCATTCAAAAACTTTAAACCGAGACTTGGTATCTTGGGAAGTGACTGGGTAGGTCTTAAATACTTCAAAGAGTTTGTAGGCTCCGTATTCTTCGGGAGGACGCTGAAGAACACACTGATGATCAGTGGATTGAATCTTCTCTTCGGCTTCAGCGCTCCGATTATCTTTGCGATTCTCTTAAATGAAGTCGTAAACATGCGTTTCAAAAAAGTGGTTCAGACCATTACTTATCTGCCCCACTTTATCACCACTGTGGTGATTGCCAGTTTAATACTGGTGTTCACCAACAGCGATGGTTTTATCACACAGATTGTCAATTCCCTCACGGGACATCAGGGAAGCCTGATCGCGGATCCGCACTGTTTCCGGGCAATCTACATCATCTCCGATATCTGGCAGAGCTTCGGCTGGGGTTCCATCGTCTACCTGGCGGCCATTACCGGCATCAACCCGCAGCTCTATGAGGCAGCCCGTATCGATGGAGCGAACAAGCTGAAACAGATCTGGCATGTAACCCTTCCGGGTATGCTGCCGATCATCGTCATCATGTTTATTATGGCTGTGGGCGGTCTGATGAACATTGGCTGGGAGAAAGCCTTCCTGATCCAGTCACCGGTTACATACGAGACCTCCGATATCATTTCCACCTTCGTATACCGTAAAGGTTTCGAGGAGATGAACTACAGCTACTCCACGGCGGTTGGACTTTTCAACTCCGTGATCAACCTGATTCTCCTGACAGGCGCCAACAAGCTGAGTCAGAAGATCAATGGAAACAGTCTCTGGTAAAAGGAGGACCTTACAATGAGAAGAAAAAATAAAGAAACGGAGGAGAGCGGACGCATGATCGTGGGCCGGGGAGAGAAAATCTTCCGGGTAGTGAACAACTGCTTCATGGTACTTCTGATGCTGATCACGCTTTACCCCCTTCTGTATGTACTGTTCGCCTCCTTGAGTGACCCGGTAGAATTTGGAAAAGTGACAGGGCTTCTGTGGAAACCCGCCGGTTTTTCCACCAGAGGCTATGAAGCGGTACTTAATTCAGCAAATATCTGGCTGGGCTTCCGGAACACCATCTTTTATGTGGTAGTCGGAACGGCCTGCAGTATGGGCATCACGATCCTGGGCGCTTACCCGCTGTCCAGAAAGGGCTTTCTCTTAAAGAAACCCATCATGCTGTTTATCATTTTCACCATGTTCTTCAGCGGCGGTATGGTTCCCACCTTCCTGGTAGTCCAGAAACTGGGCCTGACCAATACCATCTGGGCCATGATCGTACCCGGAATGCTCAGTGTTTACAATATGATTGTTCTTCGGACCTCCTTTGAGTCCGTGCCCGAGAGCCTTTACGAGTCGGCGGCTCTCGATGGAGCGAACCATTTCACGATGCTGACGAAGATCACCCTGCCCCTTTCCAAAGCGGCTCTGGCTACTATCACCCTTTTCTACGCAGTAGGAAAATGGGGTGAGTGGTACAACGCTCTGGTTTACCTTCAGAAGAGAAGAGACCTCTATCCCCTGCAGATGTTCCTCCGTGAGCTTCTGGTTAAACAGGAAGATATGGATGCTCTGCTCTCCAGCAGCGTCGGCGTAACCGCAGACTCCGTGCTTCTGCAGGAGATCATCAAGTACGCCACCATCATCGTCACCACCGTGCCGATCCTTCTGGTATATCCTTTCCTTCAGAAATATTTCGTAAAAGGTGTGCTGGTAGGTTCCGTAAAAGAATAAAAAGAATAAAAATACCCCGTTGCCTGCAGCGGGGTATTTGACTACACTGGAAAAAGAAAGGAAAACGACGATGAAAACATTTCATGTAAGAGACTATGGAATTCTTCCCGGAGAGAAAGACCGTATGAACATGCTGCGCCTTAGGGGCGTTCTGGAGGAGTGCCGCAAAAACGAGGAACCGGTGGAGATCCTTTTTGAGGAGGGAACCTATCATTTTTACCCGGATTTCGCCTTTGAGCGGACTTTGTGCATCTCCAACCACGACGAGGACACGATCAAACGGATCGCTTTCGACCTCACGAACTGCACGCACCTTACTATTAGCGGAAAAAACAGCGATTTCATTTTCCATACGGAGCTTCTGGCCTTCTATTTCGAGCACGGCGAGGACATTACGCTGGAGGGCTTTTCCATCGACTACGAGCGTCCGGCTTACTCCGAGGGAACGATTGTTTCCGTGAACGGCCCCTCCATGCAGCTTCGGATCGACAAAGAGCGCTTTCCTTATTATGTAGCCCATCAGCGGATCTTTTTCACAGGGGAAAATTTCTGCGAGGAGATTCCGTTCTGGATGGAAGTGGACCCGGAAAAAGGCGAGCCCTCCGAGGGACCTTACGAGACGGGCTTTGATATCCGGCCGGATTCCAACTACGGAATCTGGAAAGAGCTGGAGGAAGGCTTGGTGGAGGTGACGCTGGAGGGAACCGGCGACCTGAAGAGTTTTGAGGGCTATACGCCGGGTCATGTCATCGTCCTTCGCCATCATCCGAGAAGTTATCCGGCCGCCTATGTGACGGCCAGCAAAGATGTTACGTTCCGCGATGTGAAGATCTATCACTGTGCCGGTATGGGCGTGATTGCCCAGTTTACGGAAAATATCACGCTGGAGCGCGTGGCAATCACCGGAAAGCCTGGCAACGGCCACTGGTTCTCCCTGGCTGCCGACGCGACGCATTTCGTTTACTGCCGGGGACTTATTCATATCAAAGACTGTCTCTTTGAACGCCAGCTGGATGACGCGGTGAACATCCATGGCATTTTCGCTCGTGTGAAAAAGATCCTGAGCGAAAACGAGCTTCTGGTGGAGCTGGTTCATCATCAGCAGAAGGGCGTACCCGTGGGCACGGTGGGAGATACGTTTTCCTTTGTCAATTATGAATCGCTTTTCTCCATGGGCGAGAGCCGGGCGGAGGAGATTGTCCGACTGAATAAAGACTTTACCTATGTGAAATTCGAGGATCGGCTGCCCCGGGACATCAAGGAGAAGGACAGCATCGAAAATATGAGCTATGTGCCCGATGTGCTTATCGAGGGCTGCAGGGTACGGAATAACCGCGCGAGAGGCTTCCTTCTGGGCTGCGCCGGAAAGATGATTGTGCGGGACAATGATTTTCACACCTCAGGAGCGGCAATCCTGGTGGCGGGAGACGCGGCCGACTGGTTTGAATCCGGTTCCACGAGACACATCGAGATCAGAGAGAACCGTTTCAACGACTGCGACCATGTGAAATGCTGGGGCCAGGGCGTGATCCAGGTGGATACACCGGTGCGCGAGATCGGTACAGATCGGAAACTCCATCAGTATCTCGAGATCCGGGATAACGAGTTTACCAGCGTGGACGGGGAACTTGTTAATGTGAAGAACATCCAGACGGTCATTTTCGTCGGAAACAAAGTCACCGCGCCGGGCAGTGAAGAGACCTGGGTGAAGCTGGAGGACATAGGAGAATACCGGAACAAATAACCTGTCCGATGTTATAAAAAATATGCTTATTGTGACATTTTTTTTGTAAAAAAGGTATGATACGATAGCGTCATAACCGACTGAAAAGAGGAGGACTTATCATGGGAAAAAAAATAAAATTAGGTCTGATCGGTCTCGGAGGCCGTGGCATGGGCCTTTTGAAACTGGTTTTTGTGCATCATGAGGATGTGGAATTTGCAGCTGTCTGCGATGTCTATGAGGATCGCTGCCAGGAAGCAGCCAAGGCCGTCGAGGAAGCAGGCCGTCCCCGTCCGCTGACCACACAGAATTATAAAGAGATTCTTGCAATGCCTGAGGTGGACGCTGTGATCCTCTGCACTTCCTGGGAGAATCATCTGAACATCGCCATCGAGGCGATGGAAGCCGGAAAATATGTGGGCTGTGAGGTCGGCGGCGCCTACAGCGTACAGGAGTGCTGGAAGATCGTTGAGGCCTACGAGCGGACCCATGTGCCGGTGATGCTGATGGAGAACTGCGTATACGGCCGTGATGAGATGATGGTCTACAACATGGCAGAGCAGGGCGTTCTCGGAACCATCGTTCACTGCGAGGGCGGCTACAAGCATGACCTCCGCGACGAGGTTGCTTTCGGAAGAGAGAACCGTCATTACCGTCTGGACAACTATATCCACAGAAATACCGAGAACTACCCGACCCATGAGCTGGGACCCATCGCAAAAGTTCTCCACATCAACCGCGGAAACCGCATGCTGACCCTGACCTCCATGGCTTCCAAGGCAGCAGGCCTGAAGGAATACATCAAAAACAACAAGGCAGACGACGAAGTGCTGATGAACACCGAGTTCCATCAGGGCGACGTGGTAAACACCATCATTACCTGTGCCAACGGCGAGACCATTCTTCTGACTCTGGACACCACCCTCCCGAGATACTACTCCAGAGGCTTCACCGTACAGGGAACCAAGGGTATGTATTTCGAGGACAACCAGTCCCTCTTCATCGACGGCGAGGAGCACGCAAAAGATCATTTCGAGTGGAAAAAGCACTGGGGCAATGTGGAAGAATACCGTGAGAAATACGATCACCCCGTATGGAAAAAATACATGGAAGAGGGCGTCAAGGAAGGTCACGGCGGCATGGACTGGCTGGTATTCTGTGACTTCATCAAGAGTGTACAGGATCAGACCGATGTGCCCATCGACGTTTATGACCTGGCAGCCTGGATGAGCATTTCCGCTCTGGCAGAGCAGTCCATCGCTCTCGGCGGACAGCCGGTGGCAATTCCCGATTTCACCAACGGCATGTGGATCAAGAGAAAATAAGGAGGCGTAAGAATGAACAGTCGTGAATGGCAGGATCCTCATTTCCTGGAAAAAGGCCGGGAAAAAGAGAGAGCTTACTACATTCCCTTTGAGAACACAGAGAAGGCTCTGGCCGGAGAAAGAGAGAAATCCGGCGAGTTTCAGCTTCTGAACGGCATCTGGGATTTCAATTACTATCCCGCTTACTATGAGGTACCGGAAGAGATTACCGAATGGGGAAAAATTCCGGTTCCCGCAAACTGGCAGATGGAAGGTTTTGAGCCTCCCTACTACACCAACGTAAACTATCCCTATCCCGTAGATCCGCCCTATGTGCCGGACGAGAACCCCTGCGGTGTTTATCGCACCTGGTTTGACTGCGCGGACCTCACGAAAAAGACTTACCTGGTATTCGAGGGTGTAAACCCCTGTTTTTATCTTGTTATCAACGGTCAGGAGATCGGCTACAGCCAGTGCAGCCACTGCACCGCTGAGTTTGACGTGACCCCGTACCTTCACGAGGGCAAAAACGAGATTATCGTGAAAGTCCTCAAATGGTGCGACGGCAGCTACATGGAGGATCAGGATTTCTTCCGTATGACAGGAATCTTCCGCGACGTCTATGTGCTGACCCGTCCCGCAGAGCATGTGCAGGATGTGGAGATCCACGCAAACCTCACCGAGCTTTCCGTGAAAGTGACCGCTCCGGCCGGAGATCTCACCGCCTGCCTCTATGACGGCGATACCTGCATCCAGAAACAGCCGGTCATCGACGGAAAGGCAGACTTTACCGTACCCGATGCAAAACCCTGGAGCGCAGAGGTTCCGAACCTCTACACCCTGGTGCTGGAGGGCTTTGGCGAGTTTATCCCGGTTCCCGTAGGCTTCCGCACAATCGCAATTTCTCCGAAGGGTGAGCTTCTGATCAACGGCGTTTCCGTACAGTTGAAGGGTGTGAACCATCACGACACCGATCCGGTGAAAGGCCATGTCATGAGCCTTGAGGATATCCGCAGAGACCTCTATCTCATGAAAAAGCTCAACATCAACACCGTTCGTACCTCCCATTATCCGCCTGCTCCGGAATTTATCCGCGAGTGCGACCGCCTGGGATTCTATGTGGTGGATGAGGCTGATATTGAGATGCACGGCTTTGTCACCAGAGAGACCCTCTGGAGCTACCATATGTACGACCGCACCTGGCCCACCGATCATCCCGACTGGGGCGAGGCTCTGATGGAGCGTATGCGCCGTATGGTAGAGCGGGACAAGAACTCCTGCAGCGTCATCATGTGGTCCATCGGAAACGAGTCCGGCTACGGCTGCCACTACGACGATATGTGCCGCTGGACGAAGCAGCGTGATCCGGAGCGCCTGATCCATTACGAGCGCGCCAACATGCTGAACACCCCCACCATGTACGATGTGGAGAGCCACATGTACCGCGAATTTTCCGATCTGATTGCAGACGGTGAGAAGGACGACAGCCGTCCGCTGTTCCTCTGCGAGTACGCCCATTCCATGGGAAATGGACCGGGAGACCTGAACGATTATCAGGAACTTTTCGATAAATATCCGCGCTTGATCGGCGGCTGCATCTGGGAGTGGGCCGACCATACGGTGCTGAAAGACGGCAAATACTATTACGGCGGCGACTTCGACGAGCTGACTCACGACAACAACTTCTGCGTGGATGGCCTGGTTTCTGCAAAACGTGAAGTAAAAGCCGGCTCTCTGGAAGCAAAAGCAGTCTTCCAGCCCTTCCGCGCTTCCTTAAAAGAGGTGGGAGAGAAAGAGATCTCCGTGGAGATCCATAACCGCCACTATTTCACTGACCTTAAGAACTATGATCTCAAGTGGACTGTAGAGGTGGACGGCGTGGCTGTCGCTTCCGGCACACAGAATCTGGAGCTGGCAGCAGGAGAGAAGACTCTCCTTACGATCCCGGCAGACCTTCCGAAGATCTGTGCTCTGGGCGCTTATGTGACCCTGACGCTGCACCAGAAAGAAGCAACCGAATGGGCCGAGGCCGGTTATGAGACCGGTATGGTTCAGCTGAAGCTTCCGGTAGAGATTGTGACTGCAGAGCGTACACACGGCGAAGGCTCCTGGAAAGTATCTGAGGACAAATTGACTGTCACTGTGACAGACGAGACTGCTTCCATCGGCTATACCTTCCACAAGGTTCACGGAACCCTGACCGGAATCCTGAAAAACGGAAAGAACATTCTCGTTAATCCGGCTCACCTCGACGTATGGCGAGCTCCGACTGACAACGACCGCCATATCAAGATGACCTGGGGCCTTTTCGAGGACAACTTAAGCGGCTGGAACATGAACCGCCTCTTCGATAAATGCTATTCCTTCACCTGGAAAGAGACCGAAGACTGCATCGAGCTTGTCAGCGCAGGCAGTCTCGCCGGCGTAGCCAGAAGTCCGCTCCTTCACTACGAAGTGACTTACCGTCTGGATAACGGCGATCCCGAGCTTCACATTTCCGTTCAGTCCAAGGTTCATCCGAAGGCCATCTGGCTTCCGAGATTCGGTTACGAGTTCACCCTTCCCACCGCTGTGGAAAAGGTAGAATACTACGGAATGGGCCCGGGCGAGAACTATCAGGATCTCTGCCACCACGCAAAGGTTGGCCGTTTCACCACCAGCGTGACCGAGGAATACGTTCCCTACATCATGCCACAGGAGAACGGAAACCACACCCATGTGAAAGAAGTGAGCCTCGTTGATCCGGCAAACGGAGACGGCATCGCTTTCCGTACCGAGGGCGAAGTGGAGTTCCAGACCTCTCACTACACGAAGGAAGAGCTGACCCGGAAAGGCCACTCCTACGAGCTGGAGCCTTCCAACACCAACGTCCGCATCGACTATAAGGTGAGCGGCATCGGTTCCGCTAGCTGCGGCCCGGACCTTGATCCGAAGTACCGCCTGAGTGAGAAAGAGTTTTCTTATGGCTTCTCTGTGAAAGCACTTTAATCAGTACAGTGAAAACATAAAAATACCGCCGTGAGTTGTTTATCAAAGCTCACGGCGGTTATTTTTATACCTGTTTTCTGGAAGCGTATAATTTCAGTTTTTCGATGAGCTGGCCGGAATCCAGCGGCTTGGCCAGGTGTTCGTTCATGACGGGCATCAAAGTCAAAGTGTTTTTTTATCCGTTTTTTCATGAGAAACTCCCCCTCTTTCTCGGTGTATCACAGGAAGGGAGCCGGGTCAAAACAAGTTTTTAGAAAAATTTCATATTTCCGCCCTTTTGTTTAGATGAAATGAAAGCGGAGGTATGTTAAAATAAGCAATAAAGTGAATAACAGACTGGAAAGGGGCAGAATCATGAAGCTGAAAACAAGACTGATAACCGCTTTTTTCGTGATTGCCTGCGTTCCGCTGATACTGGCCCTGCTCGCCTTCGCCGGTTTCAGTCATATACAGGTTAATGCGCTGAAAGCGAAGCTTGGAATTACAGATATCAGTTATGAAAGTCTGGCGAATACCCTGCAGATGCTCAATGAAGCGACAGAGGACGTTTTCGATGAGATGTCGATCAAGGCGGAGGAGAATGCGGACGCCTATCTCGATACTACCTATCTCGATACGCTGAACGCGGAACTGCAGGACAAGTCCTCCTATCTGATCGTGCGAAAAGGCAAGAGCCTTTATTATTCCGGAGCCAGCGATGCGAACCTGAGGCTTTTCCGGGAGCTTCCCTCTTACGGGGCCTCCGTTTACAAGGCGGACGGAACCTACATCGCTCAGGACGTGCAGGCCTATGTGAAACAGGTAGATATGATCTTTTCCGATGGGGATCAGGGAAGTGCCTTTATCATCACCTCCGTGAGCAATACAATGCCGGAGCTGAAGAAGCTGGTGTGGGATATGCTGATTGCCATTCTGATGATCCTGGTGCTGACAGGAGCGCTTTTGTCGGCCTGGATTTACCGGGGCATCAACACTCCCCTGCAGAAGCTTCGGGAGGCCACCCAGCATATCAAGGACGGCGATCTGGATTTTGAGCTGAAGGTGGAGGGCAAGGATGAGTTCAGCGGCCTTTGCCGGGATTTCGAGGAGATGCGCCAGCGCCTTCGGGATTCCAATGCGGAAAAGGAAGCCTACGACAAGGAAAACAAAGAGCTCATCAGCAATATTTCCCATGATTTGAAGACCCCCATCACAGCCATCAAGGGCTATGTGGAGGGCATCATGGACGGCGTGGCGGATACGCCGGAGAAAATGGACAAATACATAAGGACCGTCTATAACAAAGCCAACGATATGGACCGGCTCATCAATGAGCTGACCTTTTACTCCAAGATCGACACGAACCGGATTCCCTACAATTTCGCCAAGATCAATGTTTCCGACTATTTTGACGACTGTGTGGAGGATGTGGGACTGGAGCTGGAGTCGAAAAACATTGAGCTTTCCTATTTTAATTATGTGGACAAGGGTACGCTGGTCATCGCCGATGCGGAGCAGATCAAGCGTGTCATCAACAACATCATCAGCAACTCAATCAAATATCTGGACAAGCAGAAGGGCTATATCAGCATCCGGGTGCGGGATGTGGGCGACTTCATCCAGGTGGAGATCGAGGACAACGGAAAAGGCATCGCCGCCAAGGATCTGCCGAACATTTTCGACCGTTTCTACCGGACAGATTCCTCCCGGAACTCTTCCAAAGGAGGCAGCGGCATCGGTCTTTCCATTGTAAAAAAGATCATCGAGGACCACGGCGGAAAGATCTGGGCCAACAGCAAGCTCGGAGCTGGAACTGTGATGTATTTTGTACTTAGAAAATATCAGGAGGTGCCTATAATAAATGAGTAAAATATTGATTATCGAGGATGAAGAGGCCATTGCAGACCTGGAAAAAGACTATCTGGAGCTCAGCGGCTTTGAGGTGGAGATCGAGAACCGGGGGGATGTGGGACTGAAACGTGCACTGGAGGCGGATTACGATCTCTTTATCCTGGATCTGATGCTGCCGGAGATGGATGGTTTCGAGATCTGCAAGGAGATCCGCAATCATAAAAATACGCCGATCATCATGGTTTCCGCGAAAAAAGACGACATCGACAAAATCCGTGGCCTGGGCCTCGGAGCCGACGACTATATGACAAAACCCTTCAGCCCCAGCGAGCTGGTGGCGCGAGTGAAAGCCCATATGGCCCGCTACGACCGGCTGGTAGGCAGCAACGCCCAGAAAAATGACATCATCGAGATCCGCGGCATCAAGATTGACAAGACCGCCCGCCGGGTCTGGGTAGACGGCGGGGAGAAGAACTTTACGACCAAGGAGTTCGATCTCTTAACCTTCCTTGCGGAAAATCCGAACCATGTATTTACGAAGGAAGAGCTCTTCCGGGAGATCTGGGATATGGAGTCCGTCGGAGATATCGCCACCGTCACCGTACATATCAAGAAGATCCGCGAGAAGATCGAGAAAAACACCGCCAAACCCCAGTACATCGAGACGATCTGGGGCGTGGGATATCGGTTTAAGATCTGAATAAAGCAAAAAGAAAAAGAGTTGCGAAAAGCAGCTCTTTTTCATATAATAAGAGAAGATGAAACGATGTATGCTGGATAGTTCCTATCCGGCGTTTTTTTACCCGTATAAATCAAAGAAAAGGAGTAAATCGCCCGATGAAAAAGGAAATCTTAGACCGTCCCTTAAACAGTCTGGTGGAAGGGATTCTGGACAGCTATGAGAAATATCCGCTGATCCGGAACATTGATTCTACCAACCGCATCAACCGCGCCATCGTTCTGGAGATCCTGGAGAATATCCGGAAGATCATTTTCCCGGGATATTTTGAGACCAGAAACCTCAAGCAGAATTCTCTGTCCTACCATGTGGGAGAGATCCTCGAGGACATTCACTACAACCTGACGAAACAGACCGCCCGTGCCCTGCAGCACCGGGAAGAAAATCCGCCGGCAAGCCCCGAGGCAGCCCTGGAGGAGGCCGCTTCTCTGGTAAATCAGTTCCTGGCCCGGATTCCGGCCGTCCGGGAGGTGCTGATGACCGACGTCCAGGCAGGCTACGACGGCGACCCGGCAGCCTACAATACGGATGAGATCATCCTTTCCTACCCGGGTCTCTACGCGATCTTTGTGAACCGTCTGGCTCACGAACTCTTCCTTCTCGGTGTGCCTCTGATTCCACGTATGATGACCGAGTATGCCCACGGCCTCACCGGTATAGATATCCACCCGGGCGCCACGATTGGCGAATATTTCTTCATCGACCACGGTACCGGCGTTGTAGTCGGTGAGACGACGAAAATCGGAAAAAATGTCAAGATCTACCAGGGCGTGACCCTCGGTGCGCTTTCCACCCGCGGCGGCCAGAGCCTTCGCCATACGAAGCGTCACCCGACCCTGGAGGACAATGTGACCGTTTATTCCGGAGCTTCTATCTTAGGCGGGGAGACCGTCATCGGCCAGGGCGCCGTCATTGGAAGTAACGCGTTTATCACTTCTTCCGTGCCCGCCAATATGAGGGTCAGCATTAAGAACCCGGAGCTTCAGTTTAAGGATCGTTCCGGAAAGGTTGGAGAACTTGGACAGGAAGGCTTCTTCAACCGGAAAGAGACCGACTAAAAAGAAAGGTGGAATTTTCCTATGGATAAAGCAAAATCAGTGCTCACCCCGGAACAGGCGGCAGAGCTTTTAAAGGGAGCCATGGAGGCCAGGGATCACGCCTACACCCCCTACTCCCATTTTCATGTGGGAGCGGCCCTTTTAACAAAAGAGGGAAAAGTTTATCAGGGTTGCAACATTGAGAACGCGGCTTACAGTCCCAGTGTCTGCGCGGAGCGGACCGCATTTTTCAAGGCAGTCTATGAAGGAGAGCGGAACTTTAAGGCCATCGCTATCATGGGCGGTCCGGAAACTGTCAAAGGCCCGGACTGCGACATCTGTGCCCCCTGCGGCATCTGCCGCCAGGTCATGATGGAGTTCTGTGATCCCGGGACCTTCGAGATCCTCCTCGGAACCCCCGAAAAATATGAGATTTATACCTTAAAAGAGATTTTGCCGCTGGGCTTTGGAAGTGCGAACCTGAAGAAAAAATAAATTCGGGAAAATCTCTTGACAATCCTCTAATTCGGTAATAATATTGTTTGTAACCGAACAAAAAAGAAAAGGAGGGTGATTTCATGGGGAGAGATAGAAGAGAAGTGGGTCATGAAATCCACGTCCTCAGCAATATGATCGGAAGAAAGATTGATGAAGAGAAACGTCAGCGAAATATGGGTGACGTCAGCCCGGTGCAGACCTGGGTGATCCGTTATCTCCACGATCATAAGGGGCAGGAGATCTGCCAGCGGGATCTGGAACGTGATTTCAACATCACCCGTTCTACCGTGACCGGAATCCTCCAGCTGATGGAGAAGAAGGGCTATATCGTCCGGGTCTCCGTTCCGACGGATGCCAGACTGAAGCAGATCCTTCTCACGAACCAGGGCGAGGCTCTCTACTATGAATTTCGGGATCATATCCAGACCATGGAAAAACTGCTGGTGCAGGGAATGACCGAAGAAGAGATAGACCAGTTAATCTTCCTTCTGGGAAAAATAAGAAAAAATCTGACGACATAATGATAAAAAGAGAACAGTCAGTTCCGTTTCAAGCGGAAGGGCTGTTCTTTTTTTACAGGAAACGATTCAGTTGAAGCCGCGGAAGCCTTTTCCGATGATCTCACTGCTGTTGGTGATCATCATGAAAGCGCCGGGGTCGTTCTTTTTCAGGAAATTCCGAAGCTGGACGGCCTGGCTTCGTTTCATGACTGTCAGGATGATGAATTTCTGCTGATGGGTGTAGGTGCCCTCACCCTTGAAGATCGTGGCGCTTCGGTTCAGGGCGTCGTGGATGAAATCGCAGATGGGATCCGGCTCGTCACAGACGATCGTGAAATATTTACAGAGGTTGATGTTCTCAATGACGCCGTCGATAACGAGGGATTTCGCCATCAGGCCGGTGAAAGAGAAAAGACCGGTCGTGGGGTCAAAGATGAAACAGGCGGCCACGGTGATGAGAAGATCCACCACGAAAAGGGCGGAACCGATGTTGAAGCTGGTATATTTCTTCAGGATCATGGCCAGAATATCCGTACCGCCGCCGGAAGCGCCGATGTCAAAGAGGATGGCTGCGCTCAAGGCCGGCAGGAAGATCGCGAAGATCAGCTCCAGCACAGGCTGGGTGGTCAGGGGATGGGACATCGGCAGGATCTTTTCCATGCCGCTCAAGGCCACGGACATCAGCACGCTGACATAGACGGTCTTGATGCCGAAGGATTTTCCGAGAAAAAGGAAGCCCAGCACCAAGAGAGCCATATTCAGGAGAAAGGTCCAGTTTCCGGCGCTGATGGAGGTCAGCTTCGCCAGAAGGACGGCCATACCGGAGACCCCTCCGAAGGAAAAGTTGTTTGGAAACTTGAAAACATAGATACCGATTACCATGATCAGCGTCGCCACGGTAATAATCCCGTACTCACGGACGGCACTCCACACTTTTGGATGTTGCTTGAACATAACAGTTACCCTCTCTTCTTTTGTTTTTGCACTCACTGCGTTTTATTATAATACATCTCATGGTAAAAAACCACCGTCTCCACATTTTCTTAAGAAAGAAGCCCTGTCTTCGGAAAAAGCTAAGATTTTGTTTACAGCTTGTTTACACGCCGGTGCGGACTTTGGGACTTGAAATTCAGTAAAATATAGGCAGAACGGGCAACAGACAAACAGCCTTGAAGAAAGGAGGCGTGCGTTATGATTATGGTAAGGGGACGAAGAATTTTTATGCTGAGAGCCTGCGTGATCCTCGTGCTGGCGATGGCAGTGCTTTCGAGGGCATACACTCCGAAGGAAACGTATATCAAGAGCATCCGGGAGGAATGGGGCATCATTCTTCCTGCCACAGAATGGGAAGTTTACAACGAGGCGATCGGTTCCAGCTTCGCCGGGAAGGGCGTCCGCTACCATGTATTTCGGTACCAGAATACTTCAGAGATACAGAAGGCCGTAGCCTGGCACCGGGGAAGAAATATGCTGGTGGAGCGGAAGATCGACGCACTCCTCCGGGATATGGATATCGCCAAAGGGTATGAGGTAAATTTTAACGGGGAGTACCAGTATTTTACCCTGGTGAAACGGGGCAGCACGAAGGAGCTTTTCCTTCTCTATTTCCCGGACCAGAACCGGCTGTGTGTGGTGGAGGACTACGTCTGAACTGTATGTAAAAAAAGACAGAGGATTCCGTAAAAGTTCCTCCTTATTATAAAAAACGCTGAAAATTCGTCACCATAAACACAAAAGTCTTGACGTGACTACTGTGACGTACTAAAATGACAGCTAGTGAACATGTGGAAAAGTGCGTCTGCATCGGACAGCTGTATTTTACATGGCGACACAGAAGAACGATAGAGGAGGACGAAAATGACAGCATATAAAGACCGGTCAAGAGAGGAACTGTTACAGGAAAAAGAGCTTCTGGAAGCAAAATTTCAGGAGATCAAGGGAAAAGGATTGAAACTGGATATGTCTCGCGGTAAGCCTTCCGAGGCCCAGCTGAATCTGTCTATGGGAATGATGGACGTACTGAACAGCACGACAGATTTGAGATGCTCCGTTGGCGTAGACTGCCGGAACTACGGTGTGTTGGACGGTATTCCGGAGGCAAAAGAGCTTCTGGCTGATATGACAGAGGTTTCACCGGACAATATCATCATTTACGGAAACTCCAGTCTGAACGTAATGTACGATACCGTAGCCCGTTCCATGACTCATGGCGTGTGCGGAAGCACTCCCTGGTGCAAGTTGGACGAGGTAAAATTCCTCTGTCCGGTACCTGGTTATGACCGTCATTTTGCCATCACCGAGTATTTTGGCATCAAGATGATCAACATTCCGATGACCGAGAGCGGCCCGGATATGGATCTGGTAGAGCAGTATGTCAACAACGACCCATCAGTCAAAGGAATCTGGTGTGTGCCGAAGTATTCCAACCCGCAGGGTATCACCTATTCCGATGAGACCGTGCTCCGTTTCGCCAGACTGAAACCGGCAGCAGAGGACTTCCGTATCTACTGGGACAACGCTTACGGCATCCATCACCTCTATGAGGACAAGCAGGATAACCTGATTGAGATCCTCATGGCCTGCAAGCAGGAAGGAAACCCGGATATGGTCTTCAAGTTCTGTTCCACATCCAAGGTAAGCTTCCCTGGTTCCGGTGTGGCAGCCATCGGCGCTTCCAAGAGAAATATCGACTTCATCAAACAGCAGATGACGATTCAGACCATCGGCCATGACAAGCTGAACCAGCTGCGTCATGTGCGTTTCTTCAAGGATATCCACGGCATGGTGCTTCATATGAGAAAGCACGCCGATATCTTAAGACCGAAGTTCGAGACCGTTTTAAATGGTCTGAAGAACGAGCTGGGTGGCCTGGAGATCGGTTCCTGGCTGGAGCCCCGCGGAGGATACTTCATCTCCTTTGACGCGCTTCCGGGCTGTGCGAAAGCCATCGTGGCGAAAGCAAAAGAGGCAGGCCTTGTGATGACTCCTGCAGGAGCAACCTTCCCATACGGAAAGGACCCACAGGACAGCAACATCCGTATCGCTCCTTCCTATCCGACACCGGAGGAGCTGGCTGTGGCTGTGGAGCTCTTCGTTCTCTGCGTCAAACTGGTGAGCATCGACAAGATCCTCGAAGAAAAGTAAGACTGTACAAAAAGCCCGGGTTTCCGGGCTTTTTGTTTGCTTAAGAAAATCTGAAATTTGTTACAGAGTATTTACATTTCGGGGATACATGTTAGAATAAGAAGCGTAGCATTTCCGGAAAATTGCGAGAGCTGCATAGCAGCGGAGCAATTCGTAGAGAAAAGAGGGGACTATTCTAAAGAAAAGGGGCAGAAGAAAAAAGCATGACAAGATCAGCCAGACACGCAAGAAGATCGAGGATTTTTATCCTGATTGTCAGTATCTTTTTACTGATCATGGCCGCGGCTTACCTGGCCGTGGGCGTATATTATAAAGACCGGTTTTTCCCGGGCTCCTATATTAACGGGGAGGACTGTTCGGGAATGACCGTGGATGAAGTGGAAAAAAGAATCGCCGATTCTGTGACGGACTACCAGATCACGATCACGGAGCGGGGCGGAGCGGAGGAAGTCATCGACGGTTCTGCCATTGATTTTTCCTATGTATCCACAGGAGCGGTGCAGGAGCTTCAGGAGGCGCAGAATTCCTTCAACTGGATGTACGCCTTTTTCCATCCGGAGGATCACTCCATGGTGGTGGAAACTTCCTACGACGAAAGCTTTCTGAAAATGGCCATGGACAAGCTGGAATGCTTCCAGGAAGCGAATATCACCGATCCCGAGGATGCCTATATCAAAGAGAACGGCACAAGTTACGAGCTGGTTCCGGAGGTCGAAGGAAACCGCCTGAACAAAGACAAAGTGCTGACGCTTCTCTCCGAGGCAGCCAGCCAGGGGCTCAAGAGCGTGGATCTGGAGGCGGGAGACTGCTATGAGAAGCCGTCCATCACCTCCAAGGATGAAAATCTTGTGGCCCGCTATAACACGCTGGTGAAATATTCCAAGATGACCGTGACCTATGCTTTCGGTGACAGCAGAGAGGTTCTGGATGCCTCGACAATCAAGAGCTGGATGACCGTGGCTGACAATGGAGACGTGACCTTCAGCGACGAGCGGATCAGTGACTATGTGGCAGGACTCGCGGAGAAATATGACACCTATGAAAAAGACGTGCCATTCACAACGGCCCTCGGAGAGACAATCACGGTCAACAGCTGTGATTACGGCTGGGAGCTGGATCAGGTTTCTGAGGTAGAGAAATTAAAAGAATTTCTGCTGAAAGGCGAGTCTGTGGTGAGAGAGCCGCTGTGGCTCAAGATGGGTGTCGCCAGAACCTCCAACGGCATCGGAGATACCTATGTGGAGATCGATTACACGAACCAGCGCATGTGGTTTTATAAGGATGGCCAGCTTCTGGTGGACACACTGGTCGTGACCGGAAATACCAGCAAGGATATGGGTTCCCCGGTGGGCATTTTCGCTCTCTATTATAAAGAAACCAACGCGATCTTAAAGGGTGAGGATTACAAGACTCCGGTGGATTTTTGGATGCCCTTCTACGGCGGCGTGGGAATCCATGATGCCAAGTGGCGCGGCGCGTTCGGCGGAAACCTCTACCAGAGCAGCGGTTCCCACGGCTGTATCAATACGCCCTGGGCCAATGCCAAGACGATCTATGAAAATATTGATGCAGGAACGCCCATTGTGTGCTATAATGCAGGGACGAACTTAGGTCAGGGCACGCAGGCTTACGAGCAGCCGGCGGAGACCCGGAACGTGGAGCAGGAGCTCGCCGGAACGGCGGACGCTTCCTCCGGAACCACGGATGGAACCACAGCCGGGGACAGCACAGGCAGCGACGGCACGACCTGGGACGAGAATACAGGAAGCTACGATTCCAATGGAGACGGCGTAGTGACCATCAACTGACAAAGAGAAATGACAGCCGGAGGTGTCTCACTTCCGGCTGAGTGTCTGTAAAATAGAAAGGAATTTTAGGAGGATATTATGAAGATTGTAGTTTTAGCAGGAGGAACCAGCACAGAGAGAGAGATTTCCATCGTATCAGGAACCGGAATCTGCAAGGCCTTAAGAGAGAGAGGCCATCAGGCCATCCTTGTGGACGTATATTGTGGAAATGACACTCTGGATCCGGCGACTGCTTTTGAGGGCGAGTACGACGTGGACGCCGCTGCCGCCTATATGAGAAGCTTTGACGACAAGATCAGGGAGATGCAGGCATCCGGCAAGGAGTTCTTTGGACCAAAAGTTCTGGAACTCTGCAAGGCCGCAGACGTTGTATTCTTAGGGCTTCACGGAAAGAACGGCGAGGACGGAAAAGTCCAGGCTGCCTTTGATCTTCTCGGCATCATCTACACCGGAAGCGGCTATCTCGGAAGCGCCATCGCTATGGATAAGAGCCTTTCCAAAAAACTTTTCCTGGAGAGCGGCGTTCCGACCCCGGCAGGTGCAATCCTGAAAAAAGGCGAGCCCACGAAAGAGCTCTGGGAGTACGGTCTTTCCCTTCCCTGCGTGGTGAAAGCAAGCTGCGGCGGTTCCAGCGTCGGCGTTTACATTGTCAATACTCAGGAAGAGTATGAGACCGCCCTTGCGGAAGCCTTCACCTACGACGATGTAGTGGTTCTGGAGCAGTACATCAAAGGCCGTGAGTTCTCCGTCGGCGTTGTGGACGGTGTGGCTTACCCGATCATCGAGATCGCTCCGATCCACGGCTTCTACGATTACAAGAACAAATATCAGGCAGGAAGCACCATCGAAACCTGCCCGGCAGAGCTTTCCGAGACCGACACCGCCAAAATGCAGGAATATGCCGTGAGAGCTTTCCATGCCCTTCAGTTGGAGAATTACGCCCGCATGGACTTCATGATGAATGAGGACCACAGCATGTACTGCCTGGAGGCAAACACCCTTCCGGGCATGACACCCACCAGCCTTCTTCCCCAGGAAGCAGCGGTTCTGGGCATGAATTTCGGTGAGCTCTGCGAGAAACTCATCGAGGTATCCTTAAGAGTGAGACGTCAGTAAAAGACAGGAGGAAAAATCCATGAAAAACATGACCCTTGCCAACATCGCTGCTGCCTGCGGCGGAACCTATCACGGAAACGAAGAAGATCAGAACAAAGAAGTCCTCTCCATCACCACAGACAGCCGGAAGGCAGAGCCGGGCTGTCTCTTCATCGCCATCCGGGGCGAGAGAGTGGACGGCCACGATTTCGTGGACAGTGTTTTTGAAAAAGACGCCCTCTGCGTGCTGTCCGAGCAGGAGCTTCCGGAGGCGAAAGGAAACTACATTCTCACGGAATCCACCCTGCAGGCCATCAAGGACATTGCGGAGTTTTACCGCCAGCAGCTCTCTGCCAAGGTGGTGGGCATCACCGGAAGCGTGGGAAAGACCAGCACGAAAGAGATGATCGCCTCTGTTCTCTCCGAGAAATACAGGGTCTTAAAGACCCTCGGAAACTTTAACAATGAACTGGGCCTGCCCCTCACGGTCTTCCGCCTGACAGAGGAGGACGAGATCGCCGTTCTCGAGATGGGAATCAGCGATTTTGGCGAGATGCACCGTCTGAGTAAAATCGCGAGACCGGACATCTGTGTCATGACAAACATCGGCCAGTGCCATCTGGAGTTTCTCCATGACCGGGACGGCATCCTCCGGGCGAAATCAGAGATCTTCGATTTCATCGCTGAGGATGGAAAAATTGTCCTGAACGGCGACGATGACAAGCTTTCCACGCTTCATGAGGTGAAGGGAATTGCACCCACTTTCTTCGGTTTGGAATCCGGAAGAGAGATCTGTGCCGATGAGCTGGTCTCCAAAGGCCTCAGAGGCACCGTTTGCCAGATTCATACACCCCAGGGCAATATCTCAGTCCATGTGCCCCTTCCGGGCCGCCATATGGTCATGAACGCCCTTGCAGGCACCGCAGTGGGCCTGGAGCTTGGTCTTTCTCTCGAAGAGATCAAGCGCGGCATTGAGAAAGTCGAGGCTCTGAACGGCCGTTTCCATATGATCGAGCACAACGGCATGCTCATCGTGGACGACTGCTACAACGCAAGCCCCGTGGCCATGATGGCCTCCCTCGATATCCTCATGGATGCAGAGGGCAGAAAGGTTGCGATCCTCGGCGATATGTTTGAGCTGGGCGAAAACGAGCTGGAGCTTCATGCAGGCGTCGGCGCCCATGCCTCCCAGAACGCGATCGATCTTCTGATCTGCGTCGGCGAGCGGAGCCGTCACATGGCCGAGGCTGCCTTTGAGGGAGGCGGCTGCGGCGAAGTCCTCTCGATCCCGACTCTCGACGCTCTCCTTAAGACCCTTCCGAAGCTCGTTCAGACCGGAGATACGATCCTCGTGAAAGCCTCCCACGCGATGCACTTTGAGAAAGTCGTGGAGAAGCTTCAGACCTTATAAGACAAATGGAAAAAATCCACGGACCTGCGGGATAAAAACTGCAGATCCGTGGACTTTTTTTATACAACGGGATTTTTCGGAAAGCACATCCAAAATTCAACTCCGGCTTCCCGGTTCAGCGCGCCGCAGGAACCCTGGTGATGGTTCATGATATCTTTGACAATGTAAAGCCCCATGCCGATCTCCGTGGAGCCATTCTTCCGTTTTTCGCCGCTCTGATAGAAACCGGTCCAGACCTTGGTAAGTTCTGCCTCCGGAAGCCGGGGACCGTCGTTGTATACCGAGAGGTAGAAACTGTCCTCCGTGGAAGAGAGGCTTAGGCGTACGGAACGACCGGGCTTCGTGTAGCGGGTGGCGTTCATCATATAGTTGTTGACGGCCTGCTCGATCTGCTGGGGATCAAGATAAGCCATGCAGTCCTCCTCAATGAAAGCGGTGAACCGGATTTTGAGGGAGGCGAGCCAGCTCTCATACTTGGGCTTCAGGTCGAGAAGAAGGTCCGAGAGGCTGGTCCAGCGAAGGGAAGCCTGCTGGATTTTGTTTTCCATCCTGGAATTTTGCAAAATCGAGCTGATAAGGCGGCTCATCTTGTCCGTCTCCTCCAGGATCGAAGTGAAATAGTAGTCCTTTTTCGTCTCGTCGTATTCGTACTGGAGGAGTTCCACCTGGCTGGAAATGATGGCGAGGGGCGTTTTCAGCTCATGGGTGATGTTGCTCACGAGCTTTTTCCTCATATCTTCAAACTCAGCCATATCCCGGTTCTGCCGAAGCAAAAGATAGTTGTAGTTATTCAGGTCGTTGATATTCTGCTGGATCTTGTCCTCCATGAGGTTGATCTCCGAGGAAAGTTCTCCAAGCTCGTTGAGGCGGCTCTGCTCGGGAAGGTGTTTGGAGAAGTCGTTATTCATCATGCGCTGGATAAGCTGACGGATTTGGGCCAGAGGCCTGGTGATCCACTCCGAAAGCAACAGGGCAAAGATCGTTCCTGAGAAAATCGCAAGAAGGAGGAGATCCCCCAGAATCTGTCTGGCATAACGGATGCCGCTGTGAAGCGTTCTGGTGTTTTCATGGATTAGAACGTAAAAAGTACCGTCATCCTGGCTGATAAGGCCGCGAAGAGAGATAGGCTGACCGGTCAGCTCGGGAAAATAGCCGGCCTCCGCTTTTTCCGTGTAAGAGTCCGCTTTTTTCCGGATCTGGTCCTGAAGCATGGAACCGTTGGACTTCGCATTGGAGCTGTAGAGCGTCTGGAAAGCAGCGTCACAGATGATGACTGTGTAGGAGGACTCTGCCAGAGGAAGAAAGGTTTCCTCATCTTCGTTGCCAAGCTCACTGAGATCCAGTGTCTCAATAAACGCATAGGCCTCGTTGATCTGGTGCTTTTTTCGGGAGATATAATAGTTGTCCGCGAAAAGGCTGTAAAAAAGCAGAATCCCGCCCAGAAGAAGGACGAGAAAAAGGTCGATAAAGAGAACGATCTCGGCGCGAAGTTTATTCATGGTCCGTCACCTCAAAGCGATAGCCCACGCCGTAGATGGACTGGATATAAGGGCAGGAATCGGGAAGTTTTTTCCGAAGCTGCTTCACAAGGGTATCCACGGTGCGGATATCTCCCTGATAGTCGAAGCCCCAGACCGCGTCGAGAATGACCTCCCGGGTCAGCACGAGATCCCGGTTCTGAACGAAATAGAGGAGAAGAGCAAATTCCTTCGGGGTGAGATTTAAGGGAACCTCATCCGCGAAGGCCCGCTGGGAAGCCTGCTCAAGACGAAGCTTCCCGGCCTCGATTTCGCCTGCAGCCGCCCGGTTGTTTCTCTTTAGAAGCACGTCCATGTGTGCCTTGAGAACCCGGAGACGGAAGGGCTTGGTGATATAATTGTCTGCCCCGTTGGTGAGGCCGGTGAGCTGGTCCTCCTCGGATTCTCTGGCGGTGAGCATGATAATGGGCACGTCGGAGTACTGGCGGATGGTCTTTAAGACCTCGAAACCGTCCATCCCCGGCAGCATGCCGTCCAGAAGGATCAGATCGATGAGATGATTGTTCGCATAATATAAGGTAAGCGCCTGTTCTCCGTCGACAGCGGTAAGCACGGCAAAATGATTGGCTGTAAGAAAGTCCTCGAGGGTCTGCCGGAGTTTCTCATCGTCCTCCACGATCAGAATGAGATTTCTTGTGTTTTTCATAAAAACCTCCCTTTCCCCGAAATAAAAAAACGAGCTTTTCGGCTCGTTTTTTATGACAGGATTCTTGCCCGTAAAAAGAGCACTCTTGTCTACAGTATACTTGAAAAGTTTGACATAAATGTGTCGGATCAGAGCAGTTTCTGATTGCGTGTCACCATTTCCGTGAGCTGTTTCTCACAGTAGGCGCCCAGAAATTTCCGTTCCTCTTTGGAAAGCTCCTTCGGATAGATGGGCTTGCTGTATTCCAGTACCACATGGGTGGAGCGGATGAAGGGAAAATGGTCCTCCAGGATGGCGGACGTGTTGTTCATGCTCATGAGGATGATGGGACAGCCGGTCTTCTCAGCCATCTTGAAGCTTCCTTCCTTGAAGGGGAGAAGCTTGGTCTCGTCGTCGCCTTTGTTTCGGGTGCCCTCCGGGAAAATACACATCGAAATGCCGTTTTTGATCTGCTCAATGCCGGTGAGGATGGTCTTTAAGCCTTCCTTGATATCGGTGCGGTTCAGGAAGAGGCAGTAGAGGCGCTCCATCCAGACGGAGAGAAGGGGAACCTTCTTCATGCTGTCTTTGGCCACATAGCCGGTGAGCCGGGGACAGCGGGCATAGGTGATGACAATGTCAAAAAAGCTCCGGTGGTTTCCGATGTAGAGCACCGGGATATCTTTCGGGACATTCTCCTCACCGATGACAGTGACCTTCGTTCCCGCAAGCCACTGGATCAGCCGGAACATAAACTGAACGATATGAAGAGAGCTTTCATCACGAAGCTTCGGGTTTTTCTTGCCGATAAGCCATTCCACAATGAGAATCGGGATGGAGAGAATCAGAAAAGCCACCACCGCGAACAGGACAAGGATCAAACGAATCATGTTTCCTCCGTTTCTGTGCGGAATCCGCCGCACAAAGTAATATGGTAACTATTCAGAGCCAAGCAGATTTTCAGTCAAAAGCGTGAGTCATGCTTGCATGAACGAACACTTTTGACTGGAAATCTATTTGGCGAGAAGCCACAACGAGATGAAGCGAAGCGAAATCGAGGTGCGGCTCTGAATAGTTACAAAATATGCTATCCTATCCAGTATACCTTATGAGCAAGCGGGATTCAAGGGAAAGAATGAAAGGTTGACAGCAAAAGCCAAAACAGGTATTCTAAGGAAAGATTCCAGTTACGGACCTTCTTGAAGGATAAACGACTCGGAAAAAACTGCGTTTAGCCAGAAAAGGAGGATAAGTCTATGTATTTTATGCTGGACAATTATGATTCGTTTGTATACAACCTGTCCGCTTATGTGAAAGAGCTGGGACGGGAAATCCTGGTAAAAAGGGCCGACCAGATCACGGTGGCAGAGGTGGAGGCCATGAACCCCGAGGGGATTATCATTTCCCCGGGTCCGGGAAAGCCCTCCGAGGCCCATCTCTCCCACGCGCTTCTGGACCGGTTCGCCGGTGAAATCCCTATTTTAGGTGTCTGCCTGGGCCATCAGGTCATTGTGGAGAAATACGACGGCCGGGTGGAAAAGGGAGCCCGCCCCATGCACGGAAAAGTGACACCGATCATCAATACGGGAGAGGGAATCTTTCGGGGACTGCCGGAGAAATTCTCTGTGACCAGGTATCATTCCCTGGTGGCGAAGGGAGAACTTCCTTCCTGCCTCAAAGTGACGGCCCGCTCGGAGGACGGGGACGTTATGGCGGTGGAGCATACGGGCTTTCCTGTATACGGTGTACAATTCCATCCGGAGGCGGTACTCAGCGAGTATGGCCACGAACTTCTGGAAAATTTTGTGAAGATCGCAGAGGAATGGAGGGAAGAGCATGCAGTTACTAAGAGCGCTTGAAACCTATATTCCCCTGGCAGAGATCTTTGCCTGCGGGCGTTTTTATGAAAAAGAAGACACGGCCTTCCTTGATTCCTCCCTGGAAAATGAGCTGGGGCGCTATTCGATCCTGGGCTTAAAGCCTTATCTCAAGCTGGTGAAAGGGGAAAAATTCACCGTCAATGGCGTGGAAAGTGAAATCGGCTTCGAGGAGTATGTGCGGACTTATTTAAAAGAACACCGGCAGGAGAATCCAACGGAATTACCGTTGACGGCGGGAGCCATCGGCTATTTTTCCTATGAATATGGCAGAAAAAAAGAGGACGTGAAAACACGGCACAAGAACGGCGTGGATATGCCGGATGCGGTGCTTGTGTTTTATGATGTGTTTCTCATTGAGGATACAAGGGAGAAGGTCTTGTATACAGTAGCCAATGGGGAGAGTGTGGAACCGGAGAAGGCGCTGGCGGAGGTGGAAGAGCTGGTGAGAGGGGCAGCCGGGCTGGCTGGTGATAATGCTGGCTGTGTGATAGAAAACGTTAATACGGGCGAAGCTTTCAGATTGCGCGAAAATCAGATTGTAGTTGAAAAGTCTGGTTCTAGAGAGGATTCGACTTTAGCTGACCTGGTATGTGATGAAACTGACAGTATGGCAGATCCGAAACAGGCTCATGCGGTGTCTGGGAATGCTTATGCCGACAGTGAGAATAGAGGCGATGGATTAGTTGAGGAAACACCTATACCTCACGTCTCCCACCCGCACCTCAAAATCACCCCGGATTTCACCCACGAGGACTACAAAGGTGCCATCGACCGGATGATCCAGTACATCATCGAGGGCGACATCTACATCGCCAACATGACCCGCCAGCTGGCGATCGAGAGCCCAAAAGCTCCCTATGAAGTTTTCAGAACTCTCCGGAAAAACAACCCCTCCCCTTTCGGCGGCTTCTTCAACTACGGCAATTTCCAGGTGGTGGCGGCCTCACCGGAGCGTTTTCTGAAGGTAAAGGACCATCACATTGTCACCCGGCCCATCAAGGGCACGAGAAAACGGGGCGAGACACCGGAGGAGGACGCTCTTCTCCGGGCAGAGCTCGAGGCCTCGGAGAAAGACAAGAGCGAGCTTCTGATGATCGTGGATCTGGAGCGGAACGACCTCAACCGGGTTTCCGTGCCGGGCTCCGTGAAGGTGACAGAGCTCTTCGCTGTGGAAGAGTATGCCACCGTCTTCCACCTCATCTCCAACGTGGAGGGAGATTTAAAGCCGGAGCTCACGGTGATGGATCTCATCGAGGCGGCTTTCCCGGGCGGTTCCATCACCGGCGCGCCTAAGCTTCGGGCCATGGAGATCATTGATGAGCTTGAGCACAGCAGCAGAAACCTGTATACAGGATCCATGGGTTATCTCTCCCTCTCCGGGGACTGTGACCTCAATATCGTGATCCGGACCGCGGTCTACCAGGACGGCGTTTATCACCTGGGCGTGGGCGGCGGCATTACCTGTGAATCGGACCTGGAATTTGAATATGAAGAGACCCTGCAGAAGGCGAAAGCCCTTCTTCAGGCCATGGAGTGATGACAATGGAGGAAAACAAGACTTTTACTCCGGATGAGGGCTACTTTTTCGGCCTGGGCTTTTTTGAGACCATCGCTGTGGAGAAGGGAGAGCCCCTTCTTCTGGACTGGCATCTGGAAAGATTGGTGGATTCTTGTCGCCTTTTGGGGATAACTTTTCCCTGCAGCGCCGAAAATGTGGAAAAAATTCTCTCTGAAAAAGACTGCCCGGAAAAAGGCGTGCTGAAGATCGTGGCCTCCTCGGAGAATATCCTTTTTCTCACGAGAGAGAACCACTATGGCCCGGCGGACTATGAGAAAGGCTTCCGCCTGGCCTATTCCAAAGTCCGGAGAAACGAGACCTCGCCCCTCACCTACCGGAAATCCCTGAACTACGGGGACTGTATTCTGGAGAAAAGGGCGGTTCGTGGTACGGAAATCCAGGAGCCGATTTTCCTGAATACCAGAGGGGAGATCGCTGAGGGCGCCACCTCCAATATCTTTTTTGTGAAGGATGGAATTCTGTATACACCGGAAGTGGACTCCGGCCTCCTGCCAGGAATTCTGCGCCGCTGGGTGCTGGAAAACGCTGAAAAAGAGGGAAAACCGGTGGTGGAACGGCGGATCCTGCCCGAGGATGTGAAGGATTTCGAGGAATGTTTCGTGACCAATTCCCTCATGGGCATCATGCCGGTGACGGCGCTGGGAGAAGTGGAATTTCAGAGCCGGAAGGTGACAGAAAGCTGGATGGCGAAGTACGAGGATTTTGTATACAAAGCCGCTTACAAGCGAGAGTAGCTTTTGAGCAGACCTCGGAGCTGTCTCTCTGGCGCATAGAATCTCCCCCATCCGCATACTCTGAAAAGAAAACAAGACAAGGCGGTTTTTTGATTGAAAAAATGGCTTACCTGGCTTTTTACCTTAAGCTTAGGCCTGACACTCCTTCTGGCGGGCTGTACACTGACGGAGAAAAAGGAGATTACCGGCGAGCCCCTGGATTTCACGGTGGTACCGGCGGAGGATGTTCCGGATGAGCTGAAGACGATCCTCGAGGCCAACAAGGAATCCGAGATGATGATCAGCTACCGGATCGGCGATTATCTTTACATCATTCGCGGTTACGGGAAGCAGGAGACCGGGGGCTGCAGCATCGCCGTGGATCAGCTGATCCTTGCGGAGGACGGCATTCATTTTTCTTCCACCCTCATGGGACCGGATGCGGGAGAAGAGATCCCGAAAGAACCCTCCTGTCCTTATGTGGTGGTCAAACTTCCCTGGCTTGAACAGGAAGTGTTTTTCGACTGAGGTCATAGGAAAAACCTTTTCTGCATAAACTGTAACGGTTTCCGGAGAGCATTTTCCGGAGCACGTTAGATGCAGGGGAGGTTTTTTTGTGGAACTTTTGAAGAAAAACATTCATATGAGCCGCCGGAAGGCGTACGGGGAGAACCGGATGACCCTCTCGGAGGATTTCAACATTCCCGACAAAAAGCCGGATGCCGCGGGGCTGATCCAGAAGCGGGGCGAGGTGAAGCTGGAGGAGGTACGGACCACGGAAGGCCAGGTGCAGCTTTCCGGAACTCTGGAGGTACATATCCTGTATGTGTCCGAAGGAGATGAGCGGAGGCTCTGTCGGATCCAGGCGGAATTTCCCTTTGAAGAAAAATTACTGCTTCCCGGGGCGGCGGCCGGCGACAGTGTGGATGTGCGGCAGGAGCTGGAGGATCTCAAAGTAAGGCTTATCAATTCTAGGAAATTCAGTGTGCAGGCCCTGATTTCCTTTGAGGCGGAGCTGGAAGAGCTCTACGATGTGCAGGCGGGAGTCGAGCTTCACGGGGAAGCCTCGATCAGCACGAGAAGCACGCGGGTGACGCCCATTTCCCTGGCAGTCCGGAACAAAGACATCATCCGGGTGAAGGAGGAACTTTCCCTTCCATCCAGCAAGCCCAACATCGGCGAGATTCTGTGGGACAGCGTGGAGCTTCGGGGCGCGGATGTGCGGGTTCAGGAAGGGTCTCTGGATATCAGGGGCGAACTTTTCCTCTTCCTTCTCTATGAGGCGGACGGGGAGAAAAAGTCCCGGGAGTGGATGGAGGCTTCGCTTCCCTTCCAGCAGAGTCTGGAGTGCTCCGGCGCGAGTCCGAGGCAGCTTCCGGATGTGGAGGTTTCGCTTCTGAGCGTTCATCTGGAGGCTGTTCCCGACTACGACGGGGAAGAGCGGAACATCCAGGCGGAGGCGGTCCTGAACGTTAACATCCGCCTCTACGAGGAAGACACGGTGGAGATTTTAAAAGATGTCTACACCCCGGAAAAGGAGCTGCTTCCGGTCTGCCGGGAGGAGGCCTACGAGAGCTTGGCCATCCGAAATTTCTCCAAATGCCGGGCAGTTGACCGGATCCGGATGAATCCGGAGGCCCCGCGGATGCTTCAGTTCTGCCACAGTAAGGGGGAGGTCCGGATTGATGAAGCCTGGATGACGGATCAGGGCATCCAGGTGGAGGGAGCCGTGGAGGTCTCGATTCTCTATGTGACTTCCGACGACAGTATGCCCTTCGCGGTCATGGAAGGAGATGTGCCTTTTTCTCATCTGATCGAGGTGGAAAACGCCGGAGGAAACTGTCGCTTCAGCCTCCACGCCGGTCTGGAACAGCTCTCCGCCGCCATGATCGACAGCGAGGAGATCGAGGTGAAGGCCGGGGTCAGTCTCAATGCTTTCGTGGCCCGGGAGGAGAAGGGCTTTTTCCTGACAGACGTTCAGGAAAAAGAGCTGGATCTCGCCAGAATCCAGGAAATGCCGGGTATTGTGGGGTATCTTGTCCAGGAGGGCGACACGCTCTGGGACATCGCGCGCTCCTGCCTCACGACGCCGGAAAAAATCCGTGAGTGGAACCATCTGGAGACAGAGGAAGCCATGCCGGGAACCCGTCTCATCATTCTGAAAAATATCCCTGTTCAGAGGTCTTGACTCTGAGAAGAACTTCCATTATATTGGTATCAATGGGCGGCGCGTCCGGTAAGGAGGCGCTGCCGTTTGTGTGGAGGAAAAGGCATATGAGTACATTATTAGAGAAGGCGAGACAACAGGAAAAACGTGCCCTGGAGAAAGCAAAGGAGGGCGGTGTTCCCCGGCCGGCGGTTCATTTTACGAATCCCGTGGGCTGGATGAACGATCCCAACGGTTTTTCCGATTATAAAGGAGAGCATCATCTCTTTTTCCAGTATTACCCCTACGAAACCCGGTGGAACAGCATGCACTGGGGTCATGCGAAGAGCAGCGATTTTCTCCATTGGGAGTATCTGCCCGCAGCCATGGCTCCGGATCAGGACTATGACGATTTCGGCGTTTTCTCCGGAAGCGCCATTGTAAAAGACGGAAAGCAGTATCTGCTCTACACGGGCGTGAAAATTATCGGCGGCGAGGAACATCAGACCCAGTGCCTGGCTGTGGGAGACGGCCTGAATTACGAGAAAGCTCCGGAAAATCCGGTGATTCCGGCCTCCCTTCTGCCGGAAGGCTACGATCAGAGGAATTTCAGAGACCCCAAGGTCTGGAAGGACGGAAATCTTTACTATGTGATTGTCGGCTGCTGTGCGGAGGAAAACGGCGGAGAGGCAGCTCTTTTCAGCTCCGTGGATCTTAGGAACTGGAAGTTCGAGACGATTCTGGACAAGAGTTACGGGAAGCTCGGCATCATGTGGGAGTGCCCGGATTTCTTCCCGCTGGGAGATAAGTGGATTCTGACAGTTTCTCCCATTGGAATGGAGGCGGAAGGCCTGGAATTTCACCCGGGAAATAACTGCATTGTCCTCACCGGGACCTATGATCCGAAAACAATGAAGTTTGAACGGGAGACAGCCAGAAGCCTTGATTACGGTCTGGATTTCTACGCGCCCCAGACCATGGAAACGGCGGATGGCCGAAGAGTTATCATCGGTTGGATGCAGTCCTGCGAGAAGGCTTTCCTGCCGGAGGGCTTCCCCTGGTGCGGCATCTTAAGCATCCCGAGAGAGCTGTTTCTGGAAAATGGCCGTCTCTGCCAGCGCCCGGTACGGGAACTGGAAAATTACCTGAAGGAAAAAGCCGTGTATACAGACGTTTCCATCGGGAAAAAACAGGCGCTGACCTGTATACAGGGCAGAATGATCGATCTTTCTGTCACGGTAAAGGGAAAAGCTTACGATAAATGGACGCTTTACCTGGCGGCGGGAGAGAAGCATTACAGTACGATCACCTACGACCGGAAAGCGGAGGTTCTTACTTTTGACCGGACTTACTCCGGCGTTCACTGGAATATCGTCCACAACCGGAGTATGGCGGTGAAAGCGGAGGAGGAACTTTCTCTTCGGATTCTGATGGACCGTTATACGGTGGAGATTTTTGCTGAGGGCGGAGCGAAGGTCTTTTCAGCCCTCATCTATACGGAAAACGAGGCGGAAGGCATCTTCTTTGAAAGCGACGGCGAGGCCGTCATGGATGTGACTGCCAAAGAGATTGTTTTGGAGGAAAAATAAGATACCTGTTATGAAAAAATTACATAAAAAGTTGCCTTTTAAAAAGGTGCGTCTGCCGGAAAATCCGGCGATCCTGCTTCCGCTCCATGCGGTGGTGACAGTGCTGGTCGTCGAGAGCATCTGCCGCCATTCCCTGATCGCCGGGATTCTGTTCCTTTTTCAGCACCCCTACTCCTTTCTGGTCAATGCGCTGATCGTGGGCTGTAGCTATTCCCTGGCTCTGCTGTTTAGGAAACAGAAGAGCCTTCTGGTTCTGTTTACGCTTTTCTGGCTGACTCTGGGAATCATCAACGGTGTGATCCTGATCTTCCGGGTGACGCCTTTTACCAGCAGCGATCTTCTGCTCCTGAAGGATGGCGTAAACGTGGCCTCGAAATATTTAAGCCTTCTGGTCCTGGCTGCCCTGGTGGCCCTTCTGGTACTGGTCATCGTCGTGCTGGCGGTGCTGGCTTTCCGTATTCCGGCGGTGAAAAAAAGACCGAAACTTCCGTATTCCGTGACGGCGATTCTCTGCACCTTCCTGGCTGCCTGGGGACTCATTTTTGTCGGACAGAAGACGGAGCTTCTGGAGACGAAATTCCGGGAACTTTCCCAGTCCTATAAGAGAAATGGTTTCCTTTACTGCTTTGGCGCCAGCCTCATCGACGTGGGCATCAGCCGGCCGGAGGAGTATTCCACCGAGGCCATCGAGGGGCTGACGGACGAAGCTCTGGGAGACGGGGAAGTGTTTGATTCCAACCGGCCGAATATTGTGGTCGTTCAGCTGGAATCCTTCTTCGATGTGAACCGTTTGAAAGACCTTGAATTTTCCGAAAATCCCCTGCCGAATTTCACGCAGCTTTCCGAGAGATGCGCTTCCGGTTTCTTAAGTGTACCGGTCATCGGCGCGGGAACCGTAAACTCAGAGTTTGAGATGCTCACCGGCATGAACATCGATGATTTTGGCATCGGCGAGTACCCCTACAAAACGGTTTTGAAGGAAAAAACCTGCGAATCTCTGGCCTACAACCTGAAATCCTACGGTTACAAAGCCTATGCGATCCACGACCATGAGGGAAGCTTTTATGAGCGGAATCTGGTTTACCCGAATCTGGGCTTTGACGTGTTTGATTCTGTGGAGTATATGTGGCCCGAGGATTACACTGCGATGGAATGCTCCAAGGATTCCGTGCTGACAGGTGAGATTGAGAAGGCCTTAAGCGCCACAGCGGAAAAAGATTTCGTTTTCGCGGTTGCTGTGCAGTCTCATGGAAGTTATCCTTCCGAGCCGGATGTCGAATACGAGCATCATGTGACTGCCACCAGCAGTGTGATAGAGGACGAGAATTATCTGAACCAGATCAATTATTACGCGAATCAGATCTACGAAGTGGACCAGTTTGTGGGAGATCTCTGGAACATGCTCCGGAAACGGCGGGAGCCCACGATCCTCATTATGTACGGGGATCACTGCCCGAGCCTGGATCTTACCGATGATATGCTGAAATCCGGAACGATCTATGACACCTGCTATTTCATCTGGAACAACACGGGCCTCACTTTTGACGGCGGAGACCGGGAGGCCTATGAGGTGGGGGCTGAGGTGCTTTCCGCTCTCGGCATCACGGACGGAGTTGTGAACGCCTATCACCAGAACGGCCAGAAGCAGATGGCGGAGGGGAGTCTGACAGAAGAAGATTACCTGGCAAAATTAAAGGAGCTGGAGTATGACATTCTCTACGGAGATCAGATCTGCTATGGCGGCGAGAATCCCTATTACCCCTCAAATATGACGATGGGCCTGTCGCCGGTGCAGCTGGATGCTGTGAACGTGACCTACGACCATGTCATGAAGGTTCGGGGCGAAAACTTCACGCGCTACAGTGTGGTCCATATGGGAGATGAAAAAATGGACACCCTTTACCTGGATCCTGAGACTCTGGTGGTTCCCGAGGCGGCACCAGAGGACGGCACCCTGATTACGGTTTCTCAGGCAGAACTGAGCACGACGGTACCGTACCGGTATGTGGCGGCTTCTGAGGAAACAGAGGAAAAGAAATAAGGCAAAAAAGTGACTTTCGAAGCGAAAAGGCTTTCGGAAGTCATTTTTTTGAAAAATCTTTCGTTTTTGGACCGAAAAATGTCATTTTCTTGGAGATGAAAGTCTTGAATTTGTCTGGTGTATCATATAGAATATAATGATATGAGTGTCAAAAGGTCTTTTGACACTCATTTGATACCCGGATTGCTACGCTGCTACGCAGCTTCCGCAATCCTCCAAATATTCGAAATCCGTTGATTTACTGCGTAAATCGCTACTTTCTCATATTTGGCGTGTCCCAAGTTCAAAAGCCTTATCGTGCAAGCACGAACAGCTTTTTGACCTTTTGACACTGGTATCATATGATGTTGGGGTCAAAAGGTCTTTTGCCCCCAACTGATGCCTACGAATTGCTCCGCTGCAAAGCAGCTCCCGCA